>NZ_JBLIEK010000125.1:0-9526 GCF_047632995.1 Psychromonas sp. | reverse complement strand
GTTAAACCAAGCGCTCACAAGCGCAAGATTACAAATAACCGATGCGGCTATCAAGATCACAGTGCAGAGCAAAGCGGGCTGAAGCCCGCGCCCCGTTTTACCATCTACACGCCGTCAAGGGCGGAAGACCAACAAAGAAAGTTAAACCAAGCGCTCACAAGTGAAAGCATAAAAACACTCTGTACGGTATTAACCTGACCACGTAGATCGATCGTGACATCGAGCAAAGTGACACGCCGTCAAGGGCGGAATACCAACAAAGAAAGTTAAACCAAGCGCTTACAAGCGCAAGCTTACAAATACCCGATGCGGCTATCAATATCACCGTGCAGAGCAAAGCGGGCTGAAGCCCGCGCCCCGTTTTACCATCTACACGCCGTCAAGGGCGGAACTCCAACAAAGAAAGTTAAACCAAGCGCTCACAAGCGAAAGCTTAAAAACACTCAGCACAGTATTAACCTGACCACGTAGATCGCTCGTGGCACGAGCGGTGCTCCGAGAGTCTAAGGCAAGAATGAATTTCGTGTAGCCATCGCAAATATGCAACAATTTTTCATTTGTAGCGCAAGTAGATCCTATTACTAAATATAACCATTTGATATAGATTATTAAAACATGTACGGTTTGTTTTTATCAAAAACATTTTGTGCAAACAGGGAATGATTTGCTCTGCAAAATGTTACAACATGGAGGTACAGCTATGCGTCGTATTATTTTACTGATTTTGACTTTGGCTTCGATAAGTGTTTTCGGGGCGAGTGATGAAGAACAGGTTACTGTTAGAAAGGTTGATAATCAATATGCTATAAGCTATTACAATTACAAAAAGGACGTAACAGAATATTTTGCAAACGCCAATTTACAAGGAAGTGGCTATACATGGGCAGCGTTGGTTAAAGCTGCAATTAAGACTGAATCCCCTGAATCGTTAGCGAAAATTGAATTTTCCCCTGAAGGCGGAACGTTTATTGCGTATACCCCTAGCGAAACGGTGGCGGATAAAGTTAAGCTTGCCATTGAAAAGCTATCAGCAGATCTCAGCTATCGAGACAAAGCGATGAAAATAGCCAGTGATGGCGGTTATATAGAGTAAAATTGTGTAGATTAAATATAAAACACCCGATAATTATAAAATAGTTATCGGGTGTTTTTTTATCTCTTTTTTTTCACAAATCAATCTGTAATTATTCGCCTATACGTTCGAGTCTGGCCATGTAAAATCCGTCAAAACCGGAATCGGCAACGCTAATTGTCTCATCTTCAATGAACTTGAACTGCTTATTCTCGGCCAAAAATGCATCTATTTGATTGCGGTTTTCTTCCGGCATAATTGAGCAGGTGGCGTAAATAAGAATGCCGCCAACTTTTACCAAGCGACTGTAGCTTTGTAAAATATGTTTCTGCAGTTCAACCAATACAGGTAAACGCTCTGCTGTATCACGCCACTTTGCATCGGGATTACGTTTTAACACGCCCAGACCGGAGCAAGGTACATCAAGCAATAATCGGTCGGCAGTTAACTTACGTCGTTTAATGGTCTTGCTGCCGACGATAATACGTGTTTCGATATTGAGCGCGTTGGCCCGTTTTGCGCGCTGCTTGAGACTCTCCAGTTTCCAGTGTTCTACATCCATTGCCAGTAAACGTCCTTTACCCTGCATTTGCGCTGCAATGGATAACGTTTTTCCGCCTGCGCCGGCACACGCATCAATGACGCACATGCCCGGTTTTGCATCAACGGCGGCAGCTACAAGTTGTGAGCCCGCATCCTGCTGTTCAAACCAGCCCATTTTAAAGCTTTCTGTGCGAAACAGTGCGGAATCGGAGATCACTTCAAGTGCACTATCAACACCTTGCACTTCTTTGGTTTCTACCTGCTCACTGCGCAGTTTTTTAATTAAATCTGCACGGCTGCATTTTAAAAAATTGGTACGGATAAAACGTTTCGGCTGGGTTTTTAATGCTGCTCTCTCTTTCGCCCAATTGTCACCAAGCTGTTTTTGTCCCATTTTATCCAACCATTCAGGGCAACCATCCCAGAGTGCGGGCTGTTTTTTCGCCTGCTCGAGACGTGTAATGTATTGCGCTTCGTCTAAGGGAGATGGACCGTGCATTTTTGGCAGTTTAATATCATGAAACAGGTGCCAGGTGTGCATTAACCGTGTTCCGAGACGCGGGATATCTTGGGCGGTCATATCAGAGAGAAAACAGTACAGATTGAGTCGGCGCAAAATATCGCCAGTGGCCTTTGTTATCCGCGCCAGCTCTGAAGACTCGAGTTGCAGCGCTGAAAAATGAACTGAATAGGCGCGATCTAAAGGTTTACCTTGAGATAACACCATCTCTAAAATACTAATTACCAATTTGTTTGAGCTAGGTGAAAGCGCAGAGTTAAGCATAAAATGGCCTGTTATAGATGTATTAAGCAAAAAAATGGGGGAATAATAGGAGCTAAGCTAACAATACGCAAGTAATACCAAATCCACTCATTATCTATTCATGGATGCGGATTAAAATGAATGCCAGCTTCGTGATTTATTTTGTAATTAGAACAACGAGTTACTGCAATCAATGCCTTGCTTTGATCTGTTTTTACTGCGCCTGAATAGATCTTCTAATGAGTGGAATTGCTATAATCTGATATTATTTTATTTCTGCTTGCTCAGTTTGGGTGATCTGCTTTTTTATCTCTGCTGAGATAGGCTCATTAAGCCTATCTCGGTAGAGAATTTAAAAAACGCTTTATTGACTGTAATCATCTAAAAAACGACCTATTTTAGTAATCGCAGTAGTGAGCTCATCCATACGCGGTAAACAGGCAATACGGAAATGATCCGGTTTAAACCAGTTAAAACCGGTTCCCTGTACGACTAATATCTTTTTCTCCATTAACAAGTCCATCACAAAACGTTGATCGTCTTTAATATTAAACTTTTTATGATCAAGTTTAGGGAAAAGGTACATAGCACCTTTAGGTTTAGTGCAGCTGATTCCCGGAATATCATTAAGCAGTTTCCATGCACCTTGGGTTTGGTCATATAAACGGCCACCCGGTACGATTAACTCATTAATACTTTGGTAGCCGCCCAGTGATGTTTGAATGGCATGCTGCATCGGCACATTGGCGCATAAACGCATACTGGCAAGTATTTCTAAGCCGTTAATATAATCCCTTGCGTGTCTTTTTGCGCCGCTTATCATCATCCAGCCAACACGGAAACCACAAACGCGATAGGCTTTAGAAAGACCGTCAAAAGTGACAATCAAAATATCATCCGCTAAGGTTGCCAGTGGCACATGCACGGCATCGTCATAAGTGATTTTTGAGTAAATTTCATCGGAAAAAACAATTAAGTTATGCTGACGTGCGAGCTCAACAATCTGCTCTAATAACTCTTTACTGTAAACTGCACCGGTGGGATTGTTCGGGTTAATAATAACAATGCCCTTGGTTTTGCTGGTTATTTTTGATTTGATATCTTCAATATCAGGGAACCAGTCTGATTGTTCATCACAAATATAATGTACTGCTTTACCACCTGATAAATTGGTTGCTGCCGTCCATAAAGGATAATCAGGCGCAGGGATGAGTAATTCGTCCCCATTATTCAATAACCCCTGCATCGCCATGACGATTAGCTCACTCACCCCGTTACCGATGTAAATATCATCCGTATCCAGTGACAGTAGCCCTTTTGCCTGATAGTGCTGCATGACGGCTTTACGCGCAGAGAAAAGCCCTTTGCTATCACAATAACCTTGGCTTTGCGGGAGATTTTTGATGACGTCCATCAACACCTCTTCAGGTGCTTCAAAACCGAAGGGGGCGGGATTGCCGATATTAAGCTTTAAAATGCGCTGTCCTTCCTCTTCCAACTTTTGCGCTTGTTTAAGCACGGGCCCTCGAATGTCATAACAAACATTATCTAATTTATGGGATCTTTGAATGGAATACATAACAACCTCTTAAAACATAAACGGTGTGATAGACACACAAATGGCGGTGATAAATCGATAGCACTAAAACTACATGATCATAGCGAGAGAGTGAAGCAAATAAAAGCGGCAACGATCGATTCTTGCTTTTATTATTAAAATTTTTCAAGTATTGTTGAAATTATTGCATATTTTAAAGGTTACTCTTTCACTATGATTGAAATCAAACACTTAAAAACCTTATCGACATTACATCATACAGGCAGTTTAGTGGAGGCCGCAAAGCAGTTACATCTGACCCAATCTGCTTTATCGCATCAGTTAAAAGAGTTGGAAGGGCGCCTTAATTGCTCACTGTTTATCCGTAAATCACGGCCGATTCGTTTTACCGTCTCGGGATTACGTTTATTGGAATTAGCAGATCAAGTATTACCTGAAATGCGTAATGCCGAACGTGACTTGTCTCGCTTTATATCGGGTGATGCCGGGCGATTACATATGGCCATTGAGTGCCACTCCTGTTTTCAGTGGTTAATGCCGGCGATTGATAAATTTCGTGATAGCTGGCCTGAGGTCGAACTGGATTTTTCTAGTGGCTTTAGTTTCTTGCCTTTACCCGCACTTAAACGCGGCAGCTTGGATCTGGTGGTAACCTCAGATCCGCAGCCTATCGAGGGTATCAGCTACATTCCATTATTTAGTTATCAGTCGATGCTGGCGCTCAGTCGTCATCATCGTCTTGCTAATAAAACCTATATAGAAGCGGAAGATCTCAGTCAGGAAACGCTGATCACTTATCCCGTTGAAAAAGAGCGCTTAGATATCTTCAATAATTTTTTAATACCTGAGGGGATCTCGCCCGCCAAAATTCGTCATGCAGATCTAACCTTGATGATGTTGCAGTTGGTTGCCAGTGGACGTGGTGTGGCCGGATTACCCAATTGGGTACTCTTTGAATATTTGAAAAAAGATTATGTGGTGGCGCGACGTTTAGGTAAAGAGGGGGTATGGAATACTTTATATGCAGCGGTACGTGAGGAGCAAAAATCATTAGCTTATCTGCAAGATTTTATAAAAACGGCAATCGATAGCTGTTTTGGACATCTTAAAGGGATTAAGGTGGCGAGTGAAGAGTGAAGAGTGAAGAGTGAAGAGTGAAGAGTGAAGAGTGAAGAGTGAAGGGCGTCTTGTTATCTATTTTTTGTCACGCTAGAAATTGTTCGAAATTCAAGCGAGTAAGGCCATAAGTTAGACCTAATCTTGATCTGTCAGCTGTTTTTATTGTTGCAGAATTGCACTTAGGCGAATAAAAAGTCACAATTATCACTTATTTATTATGAGAGTAGACGAATGGCCTGTTGTGATACAAATGGACTAATGCCCCTTGAGCAAGCATTGACTGAAATGCAAGCGTCATTAGCGAATGTGTGTGAAGCGGTTACACTGCCGTTACCACAAGCGCTTGGTTTTGCGCTGGCGCAAGATCTGAAGTCACCATTAAATGTGCCCCCTTTTAATAATTCAGCGATGGACGGTTATGCACTTAATCATGCGGATCTGATTCACTGCACCCCCGACAATCCCATCACACTGACCATGATTGGTAAATCATTTGCAGGCGCACCTTATACGGGAGATCTTCCTAGCGGATGCTGTATTCGTATTATGACCGGCGCAGTTATGCCGCATTGCGCTGATACTGTTGTAATGCAGGAGCGTACCCAGGCCCGTGACGGAGCGATCACTTTTAGCCAATTACCCAAACTTAGCGATAATGTGCGCTTAGCCGCTGAAGATATAAAACAGGGTCAAACGGTACTTTGCCAAGGGCATAAATTAACCACGCGTGATATCCCTTTGCTCGCTTCATTGGGTTTGGCCACTGTTGAGGTGTTTAGAAAACTCAAAGTGGCGGTTATTTCGTCCGGTGATGAATTAAAAAGTTTAGGTGAACCACTGTTAGCTGGCGATATCTATGACAGTAATCGCTACAGTATTATTGCCTTATTATCACGGCTGAATGTTGAAGTGATTGATTTTGGTATTATTAAAGATGATAAATCACTGCTCCGCCAAGCATTTGAATCTGCTGATTTACAAGCGGATGTGCTGATAACCAGTGGTGGCGTGTCGGTTGGAGAAGCCGATTTCATCAAAGATGTTTTGCAGGAGATGGGCTCTATCGTTTTTTGGAAACTCGCTATTAAGCCGGGTAAACCTTTTGCTTTTGGGAAATTGCCCAACAGCGTGTTTTTCGGCTTGCCAGGTAATCCGGTTTCCGCTATGGTCACTCTCTATCAGCTTGCTGTACCTGCCATGCTCACCATGGGGGGCTTGCAGCTCAAACCTGTCATTCGTTTTAACGCGATTGTCAAAAACAGATTGAAAAAAACAGCGGGACGCACCGATTTTCAGCGTGGAACCTATGCTGTCGATGCAGATGGACAGCTCGTTGTTTCATCAACGGGTAGTCAAGGATCTGGGATATTTAGTTCAATGAGCCAATCAAACTGTTTTATTGTGCTCGAACAAGACAGAAGCAATGTTGAGGTGGATGAAACGGTCTCAATTGAACCGTATAACGCTTTAATGGATTAATAGCATTGTTGCTAATAAGACAATAAAAATTAAAATTAACTTTGGAGCACAAGTAAGTGCCTTGGGAATAACAATGATCAAAACTGATGACGTACATATCACTGCAATTAAAGAACTATTACCACCAATTGCATTATTAGAAAAATTTCCTGCAACGAATGCAATCCGTAAAACCGTGGCTAATTCACGCAATGCAATTAGCAAGATTCTAAGTGATCAAGATGATCGTGTATTAGTGATTATTGGTCCGTGTTCAATTCATGATACAAAAGCAGCGCTTGAGTATGCACAGAAACTTGCGCCGTTACGTGAAAAATATAAAGACAGCTTAGAGATAGTGATGCGTGTTTATTTTGAAAAGCCACGTACTACAGTCGGTTGGAAAGGATTGATCAATGATCCTGAATTAAACGGAACCTTTAATATCAATAAAGGGTTACGCACAGCCCGTAAATTATTGTTAGATATTAATGCAATGGGGCTACCTGCTGCCACTGAATTTTTAGATATGATAACCCCGCAATATGTCGCTGACTTAATGACCTGGGGAGCTATTGGCGCGCGTACTACCGAATCTCAAGTGCACCGTGAACTAGCATCCGGTCTGTCGTGCCCTGTTGGTTTCAAAAACGGTACTGACGGTACAATCAAAGTAGCGGTTGATGCAATTGGCGCGGCTAATGCATCTCACCATTTTTTATCAGTTAATAAATTTGGTCACAGCGCCATTGTTGAAACTGCCGGTAACCCGGATTGCCATCTCATTTTACGTGGTGGTAAAGCGCCAAACTATAGCAGCGCAGATGTTGCCGTAATTAAAAAAGATTTAAAAAAATCAGGCTTGCAAGAAACATTGATGATTGATTTTAGCCATGCAAATTCTGAGAAGAAATTTGAAAACCAAATGAAAGTGTGTACTGACGTTTGTACTCAAATTGCAGCCGGTGATAAAGCAATCTCTGGCGTAATGGTTGAAAGCCACTTAGTTGAAGGCCGTCAAGATTTAGTCGATGGTGTTGCAGCTACTTACGGTCAAAGTATTACTGATGCTTGTATCGGTTGGCCTGATACTGAAAAACTTTTAGCGCAATTAGCACAAGCAGTATTAACACGTCGTGGTTAATTGTTGTCTTTATAAATAAAAAGCACTGTTTTTACAGTGCTTTTTTTTGCCTAAAATTTACGGAACTATTTACGGAACTCTTCCAATATGATCCATTCCAATATCAAGCAAAAAAGCAAACCGATTATGATTTTAGGTTGTACCAGTGATGCCGGTAAATCGTTAATAGTCACCGCCATTTGCCGTCTGCTTGCTAACCGCGGTATTAAAGTGGCGCCCTTTAAAGCACAAAATATGAGCAACAATGCCGCTATTACCGAAGAGGGATTAGAGATTGGTCGCGCGCAATATTTACAGGCTCTGGCGGCAAAAGCGCAACCCAGTGTATTGATGAACCCGGTATTATTGAAACCTAGCGGTGAGACATTCAGTCAAGTGATTGTCAATGGTGTGGTTAATAATGAAATTAGCCAACGCCCTTGGATGGATAGGAAAAACTTGCTTTGGAAAGAGGTGCAGCAGGCATTGCAGCAACTGCAAACTGAATATGAGCAGATTGTTATTGAAGGTGCGGGCAGCCCCGCTGAAATAAATTTGCGGGCAGGTGATATTGTTAATATGTCGGTGGCACTTGAATGTCAGGCCGATGTATATTTAGTGTCAGATATTGACAGAGGCGGATCCTTTGCACACTTATTAGGTACTTGGGCCTGTTTAGCACCCGAAGAGCAAAAACTTATAAAAGGATTTGTGCTCAATAAATTCAGAGGCGATCCGCTACTGCTGGGTAATGCGATGCAGTGGTTGGAGGAAAAAACCGGCATACCAACGGTGGCAAACCTGCCTTATTATCGCCATCAGTTACCTGAAGAAGATAGCTTTCGACTCGGCACAAAATGGCAACGCGGTAAAATAAATATTGCCCTTATCTATTACCCTTATGCTTCTAATCTTGATGAATTTGATCCTCTTATCTATCAGGATGATATTAATTTGGTGCCCGTTCATCAAAATCAGGATTTAAGCGATTTTGATGCGTTAATACTACCGGGGAGTAAAAACAGCGGCGTGAGTTTAGAGTTTCTAAAAAAGAGCGGTTTGGATAAACAGATAGCGCAGTTCAAAGCCACAGGCAAGTTGATCTTAGGGATATGCGGAGGTTTGCAAATATTAGGCAAGCAGATATTAGATCCGCTGCATATTGAAGATGGCGACAAAAGAGGGCTGGGGTTAATCTCTCTGCAAACGCAGATTTGCGCAGATAAATCCACCCGACAAACGCTATTTACCTGGCTTGATGAAGCTGTGAGCGGTTATGAGATACACCATGGAAAAACAGTTGCACAAGAGCATGTTTCTGCATTTATGCAGGACGGGTTAGGTTGGCAGCAGGACAATGTCTATAGCACTTATCTGCATGGCGTTTTTGAGAATAAAGTATTCTATAACTGGTTTATGAAACAGGTTGGTGGTCGAGAAAACGGCCTTGAATGGCGCGCTCATATTGAGTGTGAGTTAGATAAATTAGCACAAATGTTTGCACAACATGGTTGGTTATAGAGGCAGCGCGGGCTTCAGCCTGCATTGTTTTGTACTTTGCGACGAGCAAGCGGGTTAAACCCCGCGCCCCGTATGCCCTCATCACGCCTTACCCTTCACCCCGCACTCTAAATAACTAATTGATAAATAATATATCTTATTTATTCCTATCATATTTGGTGATATTGTTCTGTGCGCACCTTCACTGCGTGCACTTCCCATATCAAATTCATCTTACGGAGTATTTCATGAAAAAATCACTTTTATTATCTTGCCTGCTTGTTACTTCAGGGGCTGTATTCGCATCACAAGATGCACATTGGGGGTATGCGGGTGAGCATGGTCCCGATCATTGGGCGCAGCTAACGCCAGAAAACCATGCTTGCAGTG
>NZ_JBLIEK010000124.1:0-9713 GCF_047632995.1 Psychromonas sp. | reverse complement strand
AAGGAAAAAAAATAATTTATTTGTAAAGTGTTTTTTATTTTTTTGAATGCCATACAAACAAAAAAAAGTACATATTAAATTTATGGTCGCCATTTTCCCCATTATATTTGAATCATAATCAACGCTATAACCTTTGAACAACATGTGCCTTGCACTAAACCAAAAAGAAAAAGAAAGCAAAACTATAACAAATAAAAATGCATTCAAATTAACATTACTGATAAGTGGCAATGATATGGTCTTTATTTTAATTTTTTTTAGAACAAAATTAAAATAAAGCATGCATAAAATTATGCTACAAAAAACATAAATTACCAGTAAGTAGGAATCGCTACCTTCATTAAAATTATCATACCAATTACTCATAGCGGGAAAGCTTAAAAATAATTCAAATTCATATACTAAGCTTGGTAAAAAAACATAATAAATGACCCCGAATGTGAATAAATATAAAAAATCTATTTCTATTCCCTTCAAATATAAAGCAAGTAAAACAATTACAATTATAACGAATAGACCCAATACCATTCCGCCTCCTTTATTTCAAACTTCGCTTGAGATGATAGTGTGGCGTGACTCAAAACAATCCTGTTACCGTAGAATATATCACCAGCTAAACATCAAAAAAAAATAACATAAATACCCAAGCATACATTTATACTTTGAGAAGACTTGACATAGTAAGATACTATTAGGGTACGTGAGAGTAAGACAGACCTAGTATGTATATTGGTGCCAAAAGAACCTATTGACATCGGATAGGAACACCAATTATCGTAATTAAATTTAACAAAAAAAGTAAATGCTTGCTCCCCCGCTTAAGTTCTAACGCCATAATTTGACGATTTTTTTTACATGCATTTTAATCATTTCATTCAAAACAAGGCAAATATAATAAAAATTAACTTTGTGAGTCTTTTCTATCACATTCCAACGACCGACTATACTATCAACTCGCTTTATGTCAGAAAGGCCACCCGCTGACACAGTAGAAACCACAATATCCTTATATTTAAAATGCTTATTATTTTTATAAGCATTATAAAAAAACTCAAAATCAGCACCTATACGATGGAGCGCATTAAATTTATTAATTTTATGCAAAGACGATTTAATGAAGCTACTTTGATGGCAAAATTGAGATCCTTTCCAAAGTAGCCTGGCATCACCCGCTTTAACCACGATGTTTTTTTTATATGGATAAATTACATTATGATGCCCAAAAATGACATCTACATCATTGTTTTTTTCGTAATTGAAGGTGTTTTTAATGACACTGGAATTATAAAAAGAGTCGCCCGAATTCATGAAGTTTATCCACTCACCAGAGACTAAGTCAATTCCTCTATTCATGGCATAATAGATACCATCATCTCTTTCACTAACCCAATAATCAATTTTATTTTCATACTTTTTTATAACATCAAGAGTACCATCAGTTGAACCACCATCTACAATAATAAACTCAACATGCTCGTAATTTTGAGCAAGCACACTTTGAATCGTAGCTTCAATATGTAATACATCATTAAACACCACTGTTATAATTGAGACTAATGCGCTTGTACTTGAGTTTTTATTTACACCATTACAGCGAATGCCACCTTCATAAAACATATTAGTCATTTTAGACCTCTTTAAGTATTTTTACGCTACGACTTTACTTTCAAAATCTTGTATGATTTCATTCACAAAACAAAGAAAATAAAACCCCATATAACAACTTAATAAAAAGTCAAAAAAAAGGATTACGTTCTTATTCTGTGGGTAACTTCCGTATGAATTTAATTGGGTTTCCGGCCCAAATTTCATTATCTGGAACATTTTTTGATATTACTGAGCCCGCTCCAATTATAGATTTCGCTCCAACAGTTATTCCCTTAAGAATAATGCAACTTCCTCCTATCCAGGCCCCAGCCTTTATCAATATGTCATTTTTTTTTATTTTATCATCAGGAACACCATTTTTATATGGCTTCATTCTACTAATATGATCAATAGAATGAAAATCTGTATCATAAAATCGACAACTACCACCAATCAATACATCATCTTCAATAGTTATCTTCTTAGTACATACAAAAGTAGAGTTGGAAATACCTACATTATTCCCAACTCTAAAGTATGCATTTTCTGAAACTATAATATTCGTTCTTCTGTCACCGCCAATAATATTACAATTTTTTCCACTATTAATTGTGATATTTTCTTTTAAAATCACCGTACCTCTATTCCTCACCTTTAAGCGACCGTTAATCCTTAATGATTTTCGAAAATAAACTTTTGAAAACTTTAAGCTTATAATGTTATATGTTAAATTAACTCCGCCTAACAACACGACAAATCTAATGATTTCTTTGAGCATATTCATTTTCTAAGTTCCCCATGTTGTTCATTAACTCTACATTGTCTTGTAACCATTGTAATTCTTTATCCCACCATTTAAATTTCAATAAAAAGTCAATTGAATCAACTCGATACCTGTAACGTAATATTGTTGCTGGGATACCACCAACGATAGCATAAGCAGGAATGTCTTTCGTGACTATAGCGCCGGCTAAAATAACAGCGCCATCACCAATTTGGATGCCTCCAACTACCATTGCACGTTCACCTATCCAGCAATCATTTCCAATTTTAACAGCATAATTATTACTTTTATCGAAAATAAGATGTTCATCAAACCGTTGCACCTCGGTAAAAGTAGAACCGTTTTGTTTTCTCAACGAGAAAAAAGCAGGGCTAGTAGTTACGAACGGGTAAGTCAAAGGATGAGTGCCTATTATAACTTTTACATTAGGGCCTATAGATGTGTATCTGCCGACAATACCAGCTATATCAGAGTTAGGCCCAATATATGAGCCAAACCCCAGCTTGCCGGTAAAACTGCATTTTGGATACAGTTTATTCATCCCTTCAAAAACAGACCCTCGTGAAACATTTGCAGAAAAAGGGAACTCAACCTCCTTTCTATATTTTTTTTTTATATGTAAGAATTTAAATGTCTTTTTTAGAAGCCGAAACATATCTGTATTTCCCCCTTTTATAGCTATCAATTACCGATGATATAATAAAGTTTATTATTTCTATTTTTAAATGTTCTGAATATTTAGCAAGTGACTCATTTGCGTAGTTTAGCTTAACGGGAATATTGACCTGTTCCACCTAATACGACCACTCCAGTAAGCTACTTTTTGTAATTCATTATTCTCTTTTTCAAAGTCATTAGGACTTTGGTAATTCAAATATGAATGAAGGCTATGACTGTTCTACCACATGGCCATATAATTCAAGATATCTTGTTGGGCTCTAAATCGTGTTCAGTATTTGCGCCAGTGTAACCGCGCTTGCTTTAGGCTCCCGAATAAGCTTTCTGCTACAGCATTGTCCCAACAACACCCTTTTTTACTCATGCTACCTACAAAACAATGTGTCTTTATAAGGCGGCAGTAAGCGTTACTGGCATACTGTAAACCTTGGTCTGAGTGCACAATCAATCCGGCCTTGGGTGCCGTTGCCATATTGCCATATTGCCATCGTTAATGCGTCACACACTAAGCTAGCCTTCATTCTTGAACTCATACTCCAGCACACGACTTTGCGTGAATATAAATCAATCATCACTGCTAAATACGACCAGCCTTCTGATGTCAAAACGCAGGTGATATCTTGCACATAAGCTTGGACAGGCTTTCGTGCTACAAAATCTTGCTTAAGTACACTGTCATAAATAGGCTTGTAATGGCCACTGCTGGCGGTGGCCTTATATTTCTTTTTATACCGCACCCACACGCCTGCTACTTTCATCAATTGGCCTGTTTTCCTGCGACTTACTGGAAAGCTCAGTGTATTCAATATTTTTTGAATGCGTCGTTCTCCATAGGTATTATCGCTGAACTTGGCGATATCTTTTACTCATCCCAGCATCTCTTGATGTGTTAAATCATCAGATTTATCCGTTTGACGCTTCTGATAACTGTAATAATTGTGACTTTATACACCGAGCAGCCTGCACATTAAGCGCACAAGCCAGGTCTTCTTATATCGGGTAATAAACGAATACTTCACTTCGTTTATTTGGTAAAGAAGACCGTCGCTTTTTCAAATATTTCACGCTCCATTTCGAGACGCTTGACTTGCCCTTCAAGCTGCGGATTTCGGCTTGTTCGGGTGTCAGGGTGCCATTACCGCGAAAGGCATGGCCATCATCATCTTAGGCTTCTTTGGGCCAACGACCGAGTAACTGAGGACTAAATTCCTAGCTGCCTCTGTTCGACTGTATTTTTGCTCTACCACCAATGCGATGGCATCCAATTTAAATTCTTTTGAATATTTCTTACGTACAGTCATTATCTATCCCCAGCTTTGGCTATTATGTCTTAACTAGGGGGATCGTATCTATTCAACCACGTCATAATAATAGATTTAATTCCTATCGTCATTTGAATAACTTTCAAATTGTAAATTAAAGACTGCTTATAAAATTAAAAAATAGATTCAATGCATTCTATTTTTTATCGAATGAATCGATGAAAGATTTCTTTGTATAATTAACAATATTGCAACCTACAAAATCTGAATAAGACTTCACTTGGGAGTACCCTTCTAACATAAAAATATAAAACCTAAGGTACTTCCAAAATTCACCTTTAGGTATTTTCCCTTCTTTTGTTAGGTTTCTTGTTGCATTTCCATAGGAATGCTCTGTATTGAGCAATACTTCGTTATGCTCGTTAATCTCAAACATCTGAAACTCACTAGACTCAACACCATGTAATTTTATTTCTTTGAAACCAAGATTAATTGAGACATATAAGCATGCAACGACCACATTTTGAAACCTTGGTGTCGCTATATTCTTTTTGTAAAGAGAAAATACTGTCTTACTTTTACCTGGCAAGTAGTTAAAATTGATAAACTTTATTGTAATATTATTATTAGAAACAAGGGATTCTGCTTGTTTTCTAAAAGAAACAGGGACGAATAATATCATACTCCAATCAACTTTTCTTAGTGCCTCATATAGCATAAGTAATTTATCAGAATCGTCTTTCAAATGATCCGAATCAATCAATACATAGAATTCAGGTTTATATTCAAAAAAATAATCCGTAATAGCCATGAAATTTACAACCATAACTTTTTCGTTCGGACAAGTATTATGGTTAAAAGTATTATGGCAGCTAGGTCCATTACCTAACACATTGATTATTCCACTATTACTATTACTCTTACTATACCTTATGTCTGTGGAATATTTACGCAACAAACAAACAGAACCATACAAGAAATAGAGTATATATTTAAAGTTTTCAATAAAATACATGCAAACAGAGTACAGCGCACTCCTTGAACTATTCGAACTACTCATATAACCTCACAGTTAAATATATAATTTATTATAAAGGCCTATTATAAACCTTTAAATTAATCTAGATCTAGCAACACATTAAAACGCCTTAAACAGATCTAAGCAATTAAAACAGTATTAGTTAGCTTGCAACTAAATTACATTGCATAATTTAATTCCAAAAAGATAATGGTTAAATATATATTTAATTGAAATCCTTATAGGGAAATCGCATTAAAATCATTGCAACACCTTTAACAAATAATCACTGTCCCAACCTGACATCTGTCGCTTAATTTTAATACCTACTTTATGTTCAGTTACCGACTTAAGTAGATTGAACGATATACGGCGTAATATTGCCATGTTTTGATCTGAATGCCTTTTGCGCATTCGACAACTATCTTCATCAAATGCCATATTTAATGTCCAGTGTAGATTATTCTCCACGCCCCAGTGAGCACCTACATAGTGAGCATACTGCTTGATACTACTAATAAAGTATCGCGTTTCTTGTGACCACTTGTCAGCAAGATAACGCCTTGATTTTACAATCATAATACTAACAATATGAGGGTATGAATGGTCCTTAATCAACCAATCAATATCATTACATGAGGTCACTTCATGCTCTTCTATTCGACCATGAACCGCGTCAATGGTTTTGTATGTATTCAAGCTGTTGATATGTCTTTTTGCGTGTTTCAAAGAATAACCTCACATCATCATGTAACATCCTTTGATTATCTTTCAGTGCGGATAAATAATCGCCACTTTTTTCAACAATGATGTTTGCTGATTTCGTCTAGGCGTTAAGCGCATCTGTGGTAATAATACCACCTTTAATATCCAGGTTTGCTAACAGAGCGGGTAATGCGGTTATTTCATTTGATTTTTCATCAACTTTTACTTGGCCTAAGGTGAGTTGGTTATCGTGTGACCATGCAGTTACCATACAGATGGCGGATTTATTACTCGATTTGTCAGGTGAGCGTCTAAGGCATTTGCCATCAATCGCAATGACATCCCCTGTCGCATTTTTAACTATCGCCTTGATTCAATTTGAAAAACAGACTTAAAATGGCTCAGGAACGATTAATGTGAATACTCGCCCAAAGGTATCGTGTGACGGGATGCCATGTTCAAGTGATAAATACTGCTCGAACCATTTCAGTTTCATCGTTGCAAATTTACAATGGCCACCTAACTATCACAACCGCAAATAACGGCGCATAGCGTAATAAAAAAGATGTCATCCAATTTATGTAATTGCTTTCTATGAAGGCGTGGGACGGCAATGTTTTTTGAAATGTTCAATAAGTGTAGGCTTTTGTTTGGACACTTTACGGTGCTTAAAGCGAAGTAATTAATCAAATCAGGGGATCAGTGACAAGTTATTTTTAATGATATTGCCCTGAAATCCTTATGATTTTTGTTTGCCAGATTAAATGTTAGTCCGGCAAACAAAACTTAAACTCGCCACAAAGCCCAAGGCATACTGTACACTTTTGCACTAACTAGCCAAGTGAACAAAAATTGCCATAAATTAGCAATCGAAAACGCTAATGCTGCACCATATATTCCGTAAATAGGGAGAAATAATAAAAGAAGAGAGATATTAATGGCACCGGAGGATATTGTTACATATGATAAATATTTAGTTTTTTTAACATAAAATATATAGTTAGTTACCATAAAATACATCCCCAAAAAAACCTGGCCTACTATAATAAGAGGTAAAACCTCTGCAGCCTGATGAAATTTTTCTCCAACAATCAATTTCAATATTGGTGGCGCTACAATAAAAGTGAATAACGACAAAAATATTAAAAAGATAAAGTATAAATATGTTTTTTTTACAATATCTCTTTTTTTCACTTCATCATCTTCTTTCAACTGTCCAAATAGCCAAGGGGTGAAAGCACTATTGATACCGCTAAAAATAATATTTAATGCTGAGCCTAAGCTGAAGGCTACCATGTAAATACCTGTCATTTCCAAACCAAGTTCTTTATTTATTACAAACTTATCAGCAGATAATAATAAAAAAGCACCTAAAACATGAGGGATTAATGGCACACCAAATGACAAAGCCTGTTTAATATCTTGAAGACAATATTCAAACTTGAAAAGCTTATCGTTAACAAGAGAGTAAAAAGACATAAAGCTGACGAGTACACTCGTCAAAACAATACTATAGATACGACCAGCCCCCCCTAAGTCAAGTGAAACAACAAATAAGATGCTAAGAATCAAAACAACAAATGAATTTACCACTTGAAAAAAACCATATGATTTAGCTTTCCCCCTTACCTGTAGTTGTCCTAACCTTAATTTTAATATAAAACTACAAAAAACACTTAGAATCCCCAGATATACCCACGAAGAAGGTATACCTAAAAAGTGAGCTAAATGCGCATCAACAAATAGCAAGATAAATGAAGCTAAAACTGTACTGGTTAATAATATAAAAAAACAATTGCCATTAAACCTTTTTAATTGATCACAAGTCACATTTTGATCAAAAAAACGTCTATTGGCTGCCCCATCGACACTTAGACCTACTACTGCAGTTAGTGCTGTTAAAAATATAGTGAACATAGCAATCTGGCCATATTGTTCCGGTGAAAGGTACCGCGTTAATATAGGTACCAAAAGAAACGGAATACCGGCGCTTAATATAGAACTGAAAGTATAAATTAACGTATTTTTAAGCAAGATTCTTCCTGATTCAAATGTAAGCTTCTGGTAACCCCAATATTCCACAGAGTATTCTTGCAGATCACAATGTGTAATGGTCAAGTAATATTGGCCACGGTTTTATAGTAAAGTGAGTATCTTCGTCCTGACTCGTTTGGGCTTAAACCATCATTGTAGTGATGTGGCCTGATTTGGCTGCAAGAGCATGGGAAGATTAAGAAACAGCCTGCCCGTAGGGACTGCAGTTAAATAGCTTCCACTTATTCCTGCTCTTTTTTGCTTAATTGATCCCTGCTTCAAATGTTTGATCTTTATTCAGTAAACTTAACGCGACATGTCTTATTTTGGAAAAGTTCTCGGCTGCATCACCGCGTCTTATCCTGTAAGCATATTCTCTTAAAGCAACATCTAACTTTCAGTGCAATTTTACTTCTATTGCCCATTGCTCTCTTGCTACCTTTGCAAGTTCTTCTGCACTAAGTTTTGTAGAGCTGGTGAATATCTAACTGACAGCTCTGTTACTGGCTTTTCTCCCTCTTGTCTAAACGAGACATATAACCTAACGTTTTTATGCCTGGCCATTCAAATGCGATATCACCTAATAGAGCGCTATCATGATTGACATTATGCAATCTTGTTTCTGAACGACAATGTGATTTGTTTTGTGAGGCATAACAATTACTCTCGTCATCAGCTTGGAAGTCACTCACATCGAATATATCATCAAATTTCTGCTCTAAGCGTTTTGGTTACCTTTAACGGCTAATAAATAATCAGCATTCTTGTTAAGAATTTCGGATACTATTTTTTTCTGACAACTCATTGCGACTATTATAACCAAACAGCCACTTATCTCTAAAAGTTTGAGCAACTCAGGGATCGCAGTTTTCTCAATGAATTTTTCTGCCGTTTTTACCTGACCAATGACGATTTCATTTGCAGCATAAAATGCACTAACCATATGCATAGCATCGCGTTTATTGCTTTTATCATAAAAACCACTAACGGTTTTACCATCTATTGCTATAACACTACCTTTAGTCACCGTATGTCAATCTTTCATCCAAGCTATAAAACAAGATTGACATTGCTTTGGACTGATCATGACAATGACTCAAGCTATCGTATAGTATCGTGTATCGAAATACCATTTTATGGTCGCCATATTACTGCAGCATTCGAGCTTATCTTTGCCAAAATCTTCTACTTCCTCCCAACCTTCGGCACCCACTATGACTGCAGCTACACAAATAAAAAAGATATCAGCTAAACAGTGTTCAACCTTCCATATTTGTCTTGGAACTTTAATTATTGAATAGTAAGCGACTAATGAATCTACGTTCTTATTCCGACTGGCAATCTGCTGCATAATTTTCTCACTACAAACGTATGAGAAAAAAAGTGTCCGCAACATCAAATTTAAAGCAGGAAGCTCCTTTGTGGCGTGACTCAGGTTAACCCAAGCTGCCGATCGACGGCATCACGACCTCTGTCCACACAACTTCAGCCATCACAAACGAAAAGACTCAACTGGGCTGGCAACCGTTAAACACAAACTGACGTGGTTGAATAGATACGATCCCCCTAGTTAAGACATAATAGCCAAAGCTGGGGATAGATAATGACTGTACGTAAGAAATATTCAAAAGAATTTAAATTGGAT
>NZ_JBLIEK010000123.1:0-9918 GCF_047632995.1 Psychromonas sp. | reverse complement strand
GGCTCTCAGGCTGAGGGGCAGATCGAAAATATTGCGGTCAGCCTCGGCGATGTTGTAAAGAAGGGAGATTTAATTGCTGAGATTGACAGCTTAAGTCAACAAAACGCACTGAAAGAAGCACTGGCGTCACTTAATATTATTAATGCTCAGTATCGGGCAAAAGAAGCTCAAATACGTGAGGCTGAATCGGTATTTAAGCGTCAGAAGAAAATGTTTACAGGCGGTGCAAGCTCACAGTCAAGCTATGACAGTGCTGAAGCTACATTATCGGTTTACAACGCGGAACTAGAACAGATAACAGCACTAAAAGAACAATCACTGATCAGCGTTGATGATGCCAAATTGAATCTTGGCTATACCACGATTGTGGCCCCAATAGATGGAACGGTTATCTATGTCTCTGTTGCAGAGGGGCAAACACTAAGCAACCAACAGGAGACACCGAGTATTGTTGAACTCGCTCAGCTAAACACCATGACGATTAAGGCTGAAGTTTCAGAAGCTGATGTTATTCATGTTACATCGGGCCAACAGGTTTATTTCTCAATTCTTGGCGCGCCCAACCAAAAATATAATGGTGTTCTTCGTGCAATTGAACCAGGGCCAACGCTAATGACGGGCGATGACAGTCAACTCAATATAGGTGACAGCGATGCAATCTACTACAACGCCTTGTTTGATGTTGAAAACCCCGATCACATACTTCGAATCGGCATGACCGCACAAGTGTCGATCATTCTGGACAGTGTCGAAGATACGTTATTGGTCCCTTCTCAGGTGCTTATCGACAACCCTAATCAGGAGAATGGCTATCAGGTTCCAGTAAAGATAGGGGAAAAAGTCGAATACCGGGACGTTAAGGTAGGTATCAACAATAGTATTTACGCGCAGATCCTGTCCGGTCTTGAAGAAGGTGATGAAATTATAATGGGGGACTCTTCAGGTTCTGAACTCTCTGCATCCAGTCATCAGGCAGCACGTCGCCAACAGCCAATGGGGTTTTAGCATATGAGTGAGGTTCTATTAGATCTAGTCGGGGTAAGCCGCAGCTTCGCAGCTGGCGATCAAGAATTAACGGTACTTAATAAGGTTAATTTGCAGATACACCGTGGTGAAATGATTGCCATTGTGGGTACGTCCGGCTCAGGGAAATCCACATTGATGAATGTCCTCGGTTGTTTAGATAAACCATCGGCCGGGCGTTATCTTATCAATGGTCAAGATACATCCGAGATGGATGAAAATGAACTGGCGGCACTGCGCCGGGAGTATTTTGGCTTTATATTCCAGCGCTACCATCTTCTTGGGGATCTTTCTGCTGTTGCCAACGTTGAGGTACCTGCTTTATATGCCAGTGAAGAGAAAGCATCACGTCGATCTAAAGCAGAAAGTCTGCTTACCCGTCTTGGTTTAAGTGACCGATTGGATCATAAACCCAGTCAGCTTAGTGGCGGTCAACAGCAGCGGGTAAGTGTTGCGCGTGCATTAGTCAATGGCGGTGATGTTATCTTGGCCGATGAGCCGACCGGCGCGCTGGACAGTAGTAGTGGCGAAGAGATGATGAAACTGCTGCAGGAGCTACATAGAGATGGTCATACGATTATTCTGGTTACTCATGATCAAAATGTAGCTAAGTTTGCTGATCGTATTATTGAGATAAAAGATGGCGAGATCAAAAGTGATCGCCTGGCTAGATCGCAAGCAGAAATAATGGCTTCACCACAAAAAAAATTACCTGCCAAAACGATAACAAGCAAACGATTTGATTGGTCTCGGTATTTTGAAGCGTTAAAGATGGCGCTTATTGCCATGTCCAATCACAGGCTTCGTACATTTTTGACGATGCTTGGGATCATTATCGGGATCGCCTCGGTTGTGTCGGTGGTCGCGCTAGGTACCGGCTCGCAGGAATCTGTGCTCGAAAATATGGCCTCAATGGGAACCAGTACCATAGAGATCAAGCCGGGTAGCGGGCTTGGGGATCGCCGCTCAGGCAGAATACGAACGCTAACAGCCAGTGATGCAAATGCACTCAAGATGCTTCCATTTGTCGATAGTGTTACCCCGACAGTCAGGGCTAATGTTGCTATTCGCTACGCTAATCAAACAGTAAGCGGGGAAATACAAGGTGTTGGTACAGAGTACTTTAGGGTGCGCGGCTATACCTTAGCGCAGGGGCAATACTTTGATGATAACAGTGTTGAGGCCCTCGCTCAGGTTGCTATTATCGACTCAAATACCGTCGCATCGCTGTTTCCTGATGATGTTGCCATCGGCAAGGTGATATTTCTTGGTCGACTACCGGTCAGGATTATTGGAGTAACAGAGCCAAGGGAGAATGCCTTTGGCAATAGTGATGCATTGAATGTATGGATCCCCTATACGACCGTTTCCGGACGAATATTCAGACAAGATGATGTTAATGATATAACGGTACGCGTTGATGAGAGTGTCTCGAGCACTGCTGCCGAACAGGGGATCATCCGTCTTATAAAAATGCGCCACGGTGTAGAGGACTTCTTCACGGTAAATACCGACACAATCCGAGAAAACATTGAAAAAACGTCAGCAACGATGACCCTGCTTATTTCTACGATTGCATTTATCTCTTTAGTTGTAGGAGGGATTGGGGTGATGAATATCATGTTGGTTTCGGTGACAGAGCGAACGCGAGAGATAGGAATACGCATGGCAGTTGGTGCCCGTAAGAATGATATTTTACGCCAGTTCTTAATTGAAGCCGTTTTAGTGTGTATCTGCGGAGGTATTCTAGGGATCACTTTGGCTTTTTTAATTGGGCTCATCTTTGAATCAAACACCAGTAATTTTCAAATGATCTTCTCTATGAACTCCATTATTGCAGCTTTTTCCTGTTCAACACTTATCGGCATTCTTTTCGGCTATCTGCCGGCTCGAAGTGCCGCTAAACTTAACCCCGTCGACGCACTGGCAAGAGATTAATTATTATGAATAAAAATAGTTTTCACCTGAGTACGCTTATATTCTGTTTTTTGATATTGACTGGCTGCAGTTCGCTTAATCGTAGTGAGTTTGAGATGCCAGCAGTAGAGATCCCGAGTAATTGGCCGCAAGAGAGTGATTCTGTAACGTCGTCGGTACAATTGGATAAATGGTGGATGACGTTTAACAATCCGGAATTAAACAGCCTAATTGAAGGCGCTTTACAAACAAATAATGACTTAGCATTAGCCACACTGACGTTGCGTAAGGCGCGCCTTGAAGCGGGGCTAAGTGAGGATGATAAACTGCCGGATCTTTCATTTAGCGGTGCGCTTTCTAATAAAAAATACTTTGACAGTGGCGATACCGACAACAGTTATAGTACCAATACATCGCTAAGCTATGAACTAGATTTATGGGGGCAACTTGCAGCAGCAGCAGATGCAACGCAGTGGGCAGCTCAAGCAAGTTTCGAGGATAGAGAAAGTATTGCACAAGGTCTGGTGGTGACAGTTGCCTCTTTGTATTGGAAAATGGGCTATTTGAATCAGAGGATCTCTCTTGCTGAGTCCAATATTAAGGGTATTGAACAGATCATTGCGCTTACTAAGTATCGCTATGATAATGGCTCAACGACCCAATTAGCAGTGCTTGAATCGACTCAAAACCTATACAAACAACAGGTGAGTTTCAGTCAATTACAACAACAATTAACTGAAAGTAAGAATGCATTAGCAATGTTACTTAATCAGCCACAGCAGGATGCAATGTTAAGCATCGAAAAGCTGCCTGAAGGCACGTTGCCAGATATCGCCTCGGGTATTCCGGCCGATCTTCTCTTACGCAGACCAGATGTGAGATCATCCCTATATCAATTGAAGTCGATGCTTGCCAGTAAAGATGCGCTTGATGCAAGTTATTTCCCATCACTGACGCTAACTGGGGAGTTAGGTACATCATCATCAGACCTTGTAGAGTTATTGCAAAATCCAGTTGGGAAATTAGGTACAGAGTTAACACTGCCCTTTCTTAATTGGAATAAGATGAAACTTTATAAAAACATCTCTGAAGTGGATTATCAAACAGCGGTTATTAATTATCGTGTTACCCTTTACCAAGCTTTTGAAGAGGTGGCAAACTACCTATCTGCAAAAGAGCACTACCACTATCAAGGTGAAACACAGCAAGCGCAGTACACCAATACCCAAGAGGTTGAAAAGATTTATGCCAGCCAATATAGCGCAGGTGCAATTGATATGATTGACTGGATAAATGCACTAGAGGCGAAACGTGATGCACAAGCCTCGCTATTAGAAAATCACTATAATCAATTTATTATACAAGCTAAATTGTATCAATCATTAGGTGGTAAAGATATTGCTCCTAAAATACAAAGCAATAGCAATTAATATTAAGCCCAGCGGTTCCCGATAAAATAACTCGGGAAAAACAGGCAGACGGATTCAGTAGGATAAGGAACCAAAGTTGAAGCTATTCTATAAATTTTTCTTTGCATTTTGCATTACCAGCTTTGTTGCTGTGGGGTTAATGCTTTCATTAATAACCGTTAATTTATCGACCGGTTTTAATGATTTCGTTAATGCTGCGGAGCATAAGCAGGTTGCTGATTTAAAAAGTAGAATTATCTCTTTCTATCAGGCTAATGGAAGCTGGCAACTTCTTAAGGGAAATGAAGCGCTCTGGAAAGAGATGCTCGGTGCTACGACGGATCAACCTCTTCCTGCTGGAACGGTGACTACGTCATCCACAAACGCATCTGAAACCGATGATAGTCTGTTCGCGTTTAGTCGTTTATTGCAGACACAAAAACGATTAAGCCTATATGATCTTAATAAGCAGGTCATTATCGGAAAATTTTTAATAACTGATAACCCTTACAGCGAAGTTATCGAGCTAAATGGAGAAACAATAGGCTGGCTTAGCCTTGTCCCCTCTGAGCTTGCCGAGGGCAGTCCTGGAAATGAGTTTTTGGCACAACAATACAAAAGCTACTACATTATTGCACTTGCTGTTATCGCGTTGGCATTGGTAACTGCCTGGCTATTTTCAAGGCATCTGGTTGCGCCAATCAGTTCGCTTATTGATGGAACCTACACCTTGATTCGGGGTAATTACAGTATTCGAATTGAAAAGAAAACTAATGATGAATTGGCGTTATTATCCGATAATGTCAATGTCTTGGCTGAGACGTTGGACAAGAACCAGAATAATCGTTTTAAATGGATGTCAGATGTTTCTCATGAGTTGAAAACGCCGCTTACCGTATTAAGAGGGCAGCTTATTGGCATTCAGGATGGGGTGTTTGTCGCAGATGAGCAACGTGTTCAGCTATTTATCGATCAAATTGATAGCATGAACCATATTGTCAATGATCTCTATCAGCTATCTATCACTGACGTAGGTGGACTCACCTATAAGAAAGAACCGCTAAACCCCATTCAGATATTGCTTCAAGTTGCAGACAGTTTTACTGCGAAGTTTGAACAAAAACAACTGACTGTCGATTGCGCCCAACTCGCGCTTTTGATGGCGGATAAAAAATGTACCGTATTAGCGGATAAAGACAGGATAAGGCAGCTATTCGTCAACCTCTTCGAGAACTGTTGTCGTTATACAGACAAGCATGGCGATATCCATATTTCCGCGCAGATTATAGATAAAAATGTATATATTCAGATTCAGGATTCCGCTCCCGGGGTGCCATTAACTATTCAGAGTAAATTATTTGAACGCTTTTATCGGGTTGAGCCTTCTCGCAACCGAGGCTATGGCGGGTCCGGATTAGGGTTGGCTTTGTGCAAACAGATTGTCGATGCTCATCAGGGTACAATCAGCACCTCTGACTCATCACTAGGTGGGCTGAGTATCAATATAAGACTACCAGAACATAGGAGTTACCCGCAGTGAACAAACAGAAGATTCTTATCGTTGAGGACGAAGCTCATATTGCCGAGATACTGATCGCCTACTGTCAGAACAGTGGCTATCTTGTTGAACATTTAAGTAGCGGTAAAGATGTGCTCCGTTTCGTTAAAGAGAATAATATTGATCTGATGCTGCTCGATTTGATGCTGCCGGATATTAATGGCTTGGAAATCTGTAAGCAAGTTAGAACTTTCTCACAACTGCCTATTATTATGATCACCGCAAAAAGTGAAGAGATTGATAAACTACTTGGATTAGAGTTTGGAGCGGATGATTATATCTGTAAGCCATTTAGTCCCAGAGAGGTGATAGCGAGGATCAAAACAGTGCTCCGTCGAGTGATAAATAACGCAGCTGAAGTCGATGCCGCACATATCATTAAGCACTCTGGATTTGAGATGAAAACAGATGAGTATGAGGTTACCTTTAAAGGGCAGTTTTTGGATCTGACGCCAAGGGAATTCTTAATACTCAAGCTCTTTTTAGAAAATAGCGGCCGCGTTTTTAGCCGTGATGAAATTTTAGTTTATGCGTACAGTGACACATTGGATATATCCGATCGTAATATTGATACGCATATCAAAAACATTCGTAAAAAAATTAATCAAATAGCAGATCAAGTAGAGCCGATCCGCTCAGTTTATGGGATTGGCTATAAGTTTAATAAGCAATAATAAAATTGCGGAGATCCACTTATTGATTTTTTACAAATCAATTTATTAGCCTAACAAAGGTTTATTCTGCTTATCTGGAAACTACTCAATTTCAACTTAATGATGGCAAAAGGCAAGACCCCATTGCCCCGCCGAAGAAGGTAGGGTTCGAAATTAAGAACCCTAACAGTATTTTATTGTGCCGATTATTGAGCGCCGGACTGCACATTCTGCTGCAAAGCGATGGGATGACAATTTTTAATCGTCACTTTTCCCTGTAACAAGTTGCCCTTGGAATATTCGTTAAAATGGCAGGTATTGGTTTGTGGATCATAGTTTTCGATCCACAAATTATCGTCTTTCCAGGTCGCGAGAATATGTTTCTGACCATCCGGTACAGTAATTGACATCACACCCCCATAACGTTTTACAAAAACTTGCTCAAAATGAAAATAGTAAGCCAGCAAACCAATAAAAAATACAATGGAACACGTAATCAGGGCAGATTTCCATTTCTTGTTCTTACCCAATAGAAAGCCCAATACAGCCATTATTGCGATAACAACAGCCCAGTAAAAATAAGTAATCATCCTCAACTCCTCGTGGTGGGTTTAAATTTTATGATGGTTTAAGACACGTTAACACGTTTAAAAATCCCCGGGTTTTATAAAATGGTGTTTCTTTAGGCGTAGCGAAAAGTATATCACGAGATTTGGTGACTTGTGGGTTTGGGCGTTGTGATTATTTAGGGGAAGCAGGGGTAAAGCGTGGCTGTGATTTTGTAAAAGAGTTGAGTTAAAAGGCGGGCATCTAAACCTTTTCTTCTTTTAAAAATTGGCTGATAAAATTGATATTAGAGAATAATAAGCTGAGGCTATATATCCCCAAGCACATCAAATAGTGGAAATGTAAGCTATACCAGCTCGCTTTTCCCCGAAAGCGAACGTCGTAATGGCCAAGTTAATTTGGCCACTTTTTTTGTTTTGTAAGGCGAAAAGGGGGCACGAAGCGCCTTAGCTTTTTGTTATCTAATCCCAATTTATTAAGTCCACCTTGATTTATGATCAAAACATTGTGCTGTGTAATACTTTTGTTCTTATTACATATAGTATGATGACTTTTTTAATGTTCTGATTTAATTAATAAAAGGTAAGGGTGTCTAGCCTTGCTACTAGGAGACAGAATGACTAAGTTAACTATTAAAATATTTTTTTTATTCGGAGTGTTATTTTTACAGGGCTGCACTGATGTAGTCTTGCCCAAAGTAGGCTTAAGTTTACCAAATCAACGAGTAGAGCGTTGGGTGAGAGATAAAGAAGCGATGCAGATTGAAGCGCAAAAGTCGGATATCGATCTGCAAGTCTTGGTGAGTGATAATGATGCAGCCACTCAAATTCAGCAATGTGAAGCTTTGTTAGCTCAAGGTATTAAGCTTTTAATTTTAGTGCCTTATGATGCCAGCAGTGCCGCCACTATTGTAGAGCTAGCGCATAAACAAGGCGTACCTGTTATCTCTTACGATCGCCTTGTTCTTAATGCTGACGTGGATCTGTACCTCTCATTTGATAATGAAGAGGTCGGACGGATCCAGGCTCGTTATTTATTAGAGCAAGCCCCAAAAGGAAAATATATTGTATTAGCAGGCTCTCCTACCGATAACAATGCCAAAATGTACCGTGCGGGTGCGATGGAATTGTTGCAGCCTGAAATTGATAATAAAAATATTGAACTTTTACTTGATACTACTGTAATGGACTGGAAACCGATAGAGGCATATCGCTTAGTGAAAGAGGAGTTATCTCAGCTTAGTAGCCAAGGGAATTTAAAACAGTTGTCAGCGGTATTAGCACCTAATGACAACACCGCTAGAGGGGTAATAACAGCGTTGGCCGAAGCTGGTTTAGATGGCCAACAAGTAGTAGTGACTGGACAGGATGGGGGGATAGAATCTTCTAAGTTGATAGTGTCAGGTAAACAAGGAATGACAGTGTTTAAAGATACACGATTACTGAGCAAAAAAGCGATTGAGATGAGTGTGAAAATACTCAATGGTGAGCAGTTATCTGTCACAAGCCACGTTAACAATGGCTTATTCGACGTAAAATCTATTTTGCTTAAGCCGACACTGGTTACTAAAAACAATTTGGATCAAATCTTTATTGATTCCGGCTATATTCGTCGCCAAGACATCTACGGTATCGAATGAACACTGCACTGGGGAAAGCTCGGAACAAATTAATGCGTGATAGAAGCTTTAAAGCTTCTATCACGCATTTTTATTCTTCCTCTATTAGGGGGAAACTGATTGTCAGATTCACCCTAATATTTTGTGTTTTTTCATTTATATTTAGTGCGGTTATTTATGATTCTGCTCAATCTTTCTTGTCTAACGAGATAGAGGAGTCCACATCAAGAGCCCTTGATGCCGTGCAGAGCATTGCTGAAACATCAATTAACACTGCTGTTAGCAGCTATTTGCGACCTGTTGTCCAGCAGTATGATAGACAGTTAAGATCTAGGTTCATATCAGAAAAAGTAGATAAGCAGCTAGTCAAAGAGATGGCTAATCCCCTTCATTTAAGTTTACCATCGGCAATCACGGCCTCAAAAATTGAGAATTATCTTGTTAATGTTAATGGGGAGTTATTAACCCCCAGCAGGCACAATATCTCCGGTGACAGTTTATGGTATTTGCGAGATAACAACGGCCGCTTTTATTTCCAAGCGATTGCAACAATAGCCAGAGCTTTACCCCCAGGCGAAACAGGTACTGTCTATTACTGGCAAGATGAACAATTGATTATTGCAGTGTTCTCTTTTATCAAAGAATTAGATTGGATTGTGGTTACAAGTGCACCACGAAATGCGTTAATTTACCTTCGCACTATGGAGCTTATTCGTGATGAGTTGGTGGCACAAAAAGTGGGCAAGCATGGTTCCATTGAGGTTTTTAATGAGCTAAACATGCAGCTTGTGCATTCGGCAAGTCAATTCGAATATAATATCCGCTCAACTGAAACACATCAAAAAATTCGCCAGATAAAAAAAGGAAAATTGACTACCTTTGAACGATTCGCTGATATAAATAGCGTTGAATATATTACCACTTCAGCGCAGGTACAAAGTGATCAGTTATTGGAAAAGCAATATCGTTTTACCTACTTACCTGATCTACAGTGGTATTTAGTGGTCGGGGTTGATTTAGATGAGGTTTATCAACCACTAACACGATTAACTATTATCTTCATAGCTTCAACCGTGCTATTTGTTATTGTGATAGTCTTTGTTTCTTTGAAAATAACCGATCAGGTTATTTTGCAAGATATAACAAAAATCAATACTGGCATAAATAAATTTA
>NZ_JBLIEK010000122.1:0-10074 GCF_047632995.1 Psychromonas sp. | reverse complement strand
TCTCGGGTTTTTTTGATGGGCGAAGACGTGGGTCATTATGGCGGTTGTTATGCGGTGTCTAAAGGTCTGCTCGACGAATTTGGCGCGCAGCGGATTATTGATACTCCCCTTTCGGAATCGGGATTTGTTGGCGCCGGTATTGGGGCCGCAATTGGAGGTATGCGACCGATCGTTGAGATAATGACAGTTAATTTCAGTCTCCTTGCACTGGATCAAATTATTAATAATGCCGCAACCTTGTGTCATATGTCTGGAGGGCAGATTTCGGTGCCGCTGGTTATCCGTATGGCTTGCGGTGCAGGCAAGCAGCTGGCCGCTCAACATTCGCACAGTTTCGAAGGAATATACGCACATATACCGGGCCTTAAAGTACTTTATCCCGGTACCATTGAAGATGCCCGTTATATGCTTAAAATGGCACTTGCTGATCCTAATCCAGTCATTATCTTTGAACATGTGATGCTCTATAACCAAACGGGGACGTTACCGGAGTCCGCGAACATAGCGCCAATGGAAAAAGCGGTGATCCGCAAAACAGGCAGCGATCTATCCATTATCACTTGGGGCGGCTGTTTATATAAAGCGATCCAGGCAGCAGAGCAACTTGAGGCGCAGGGATTTTCTATTGAGGTGGTTGATCTGCGTTGTTTGCGCCCGTTAGATAGAGAAACGATGATAGATTCGGTGCGGCGCACCCATAAAGCTCTGATTGTTGACGAGTCATGGAAAAGTGGCGGCATGTCGGCGGAAATAAGCGCCACATTAGCGGAGCAAGCCCTTTGGTATTTAGATGCCCCAGTGCGCCGCGTATGCACCGTTGAGGTGCCAATCCCTTATCCGGATCATTTAGAAAAAGCATGCTTACCGCAAGTTGAACAAATCGTTGCCGTCGCACGAGAGATGTTAACTGACACCAATGCGACGACGGAGGGAACATTATGAGTGAAAATGTGCATGATTTAAACATGCCCTCCTTTGGCGCCGATATGGCAACAGGCACCTTAGTTGAATGGTTAGTTAAACAAGGTGACAGTATAAAACGCGGTGCGGTGATTGCGGTCATCGATACACACAAAGGTGCCATTGATTTAGATCTATTTGAAGATGCAATTATTGAAAAGTTATTAGTTGAAGAGGGAGAGCAAGTGACCGTTGGCACCCCCATTGCACGGTTACGTTCATTGAGTTCTCCTTCTGCCGCAACAGATACGCCAACAAACGAATCGCCATTAACAGAGAAGGAAATTATAGAGAGCGATAATGCGCTGGAGGTAAAGGAGGAAACAGATGATAAGGTGATACAAAATAGCGCTAATTTTATCTTAGCGACCCCCGCTGCGCGCGCTTATGCGCTAAAACATCGATTATCACTAGTTAACTTATCGGCTGCCAATAATAACCAAATCGTCACACTAACAATAGCAGAAGCTGCGCTTACGCAAACAGATGATTCTCCATCCACACGGACAACGGCTTCTGAAAAAAAAGCAACGGCGCAACACAGTAAAAGTGGCTTTGATAAAAACGCGATGCGTGAAGCAATTAGCGATACAGTCACGCGTTCAAAACAACAAATCCCCCATTATTATTTGAGTCAGCGTTTAGATATAAGCGCACTTGAGCAATACCTGCAAAGCCATAACGCCAACGTCCCTGCAGAGAGCCGCATCTTACTGGCGGCCCCACTGTTATGCGCGATCGCACGAACATTGATGAAAAACAAGCAACTTAATGGCATATACACAAACCATACTTTTGTTGCCAGCAATACGGTTAATTTAGCCAATGCCATTAATCTGCGCGGCGGTGGATTGGTTATGCCCGTTATTCACGATGCACAAACTTTGACAGCACAGTCGATAATGGAGCGACTCAAAGAACAGGTGGAACGTGCGCGTAGCGGTAGCTTACGTGTTTCTGAATTAAGCGATGGCAGTTGCACCGTCACCAGCATTGGCGAGCGCGGTGCGGAACAGATGTTTGCCGTTATTTACCCACCACAAGTTGCGATTATCGCCTTGGGCTCAGCGCATCAAGAAGCAATGGTCATTGATGGAATTGTGCAAGCTCGTTCAATAATAGAAGCCACTCTTGCAGCAGATCACAGAGTGAGCGATGGCCACATCGGCGCGCGGTTGCTGTATCAACTTAACCAACAATTGCAGAAACCTGAACAGTTATGGTCAATCGAAAACCCAGCAAGCGATGCATGAACGCAAGCCAATATACCCGGCAATACACAATTGGAGGATTTATGGACAATCGTGAAGTAAAAGATCTTATCCTTGAAGAGCTCGGCAATATAGCTCCTGAAATAGAGCCAAGTGAAGTGCCCGATAATGAGGATCTGCGTGAAGCGTTAGAGTTGGATTCAATGGATTTCCTGAATCTGGTTATTGCAGTCTCTAAACGAACACATGTCGCTATTCCAGAGGCCGATTATACGAAGGTTTTAACCCTAAATGATATGACCCGTTATGTCCTAAAGTTACTCGTTTAATCTCTTAACTTAAGGCTTACTCTATGCAGATTTAACAAACATTGTTTTGTTACAATGGCTCATCTGTATTACTTGTAAAAGGGATTAAAACGCAGAATCTAACAGCCACCGTCTACAATTTCATAAACGGGTGGATAATTATAATTGAAATAAAGTATGGCAATTGCATTTCAAGGAGAAATATTTCATTCACATGACCAAGGTCAGCCTCTCTATCTACGCCTTAAAATTTGTAAAGAAAAGATAATCTTTGTACAAAGACATTTCATTCCGTAATGAATTAACAGATAATCGCGGGCGTTCACCAACGTGAATAAATAACAGGTAATAATTACCTAATTTTTAACCCGGGTTCTTTAATAATTGTCAGCTCAGAACTTTCCACTTTTCTGCTGAGCGACCATCGTTTATTAAATGATCAATCGCCCTTGTTTATCTAATTGCACATTGCAGGAATTAGATTTTCTTATAGGGGGAAGAAAAAAGTGAGTTATAGCCATGAATACGCCGAGTAAATCTATACCTAATACAGAATCGATCAACACCTCCGCTTTTGCCTCTTTACTGGAAAAGCTATTCAAATTAGAAGCACATAAAACCAATATAAAAACAGAGATAATAGCGGGTATCACAACGTTTGTTACCATGGCTTATATCCTTTTTGTTAACCCAGATATTATGTCAATTGCGGGTATGGACTACCAAGCCGTATTTGTTGCAACAGCGCTCAGTGCGGCAATCGGCTGTATATTTATGGGACTTTATGCGAACTGGCCCGTTGGTTTGGCACCAGGCATGGGGCTAAATGCATTCTTTACCTTTGCGGTTGTTAAAGGCATGGAATATTCGTGGCAGGTAGCCTTAGGTGCGGTATTCATCTCAAGTGTTATTTTTGTGATCATGAGTGTCACCAAATTGCGCAGCTGGATTATTGATAGTATCCCAGCGAGTTTACGTTATGCGATGACAGCAGGTGTTGGTCTGTTTCTTGGCATCATCGGCTTAAAAGCCGCTGGCATTATCGTAGCAAGTCAAGCAACACTTGTTACCATGGGCGACTTTCACGACCCTAAGGTCGTACTCGGCGCGCTAAGCTTTATCATTATTGCGGTATTGGCTTCACGTAAAGTATTCGGCTCGGTATTGATTGGTATTGTTGTTGTTACCGCAATCAGTTCGGTAATGGGGTTAGTGAGCCTACCCGATCAGGTTGTCTCTTTACCGACTGGTTTATCAAAAACGTTTATGCAAATGGATGTGATGGGCGCGCTTGATGTGTCAATGGTCAGTGTCATTTTAGCTTTTTTGTTTGTTAATATGTTCGATACGGCAGGCACCATGATAGGCGTCGCTGATAGCGCACACTTTTATAATAAAGAGGGTAAAATTGAAAATCTCAACAAAGCCCTTACAGCGGACAGTGTTGCCAGTGTTGTTGGCGCAGTAATTGGATGCCCACCGGTCACCACATATGTTGAAAGTAATGCAGGTATTGCTGAAGGCGGCCGTACAGGTTTAACCGCTGTAGTTGTCGGATTATTGTTTTTAGCGGCAATGTTCTTTGCGCCAATCGCACAAATTGTGCCTGGATATGCAACTGCTGGCGCGCTTATTTATGTTGCTTTCCTAATGGTTGGCAGCTTAAGTAAAATTAACTGGGATGAGTTTACGGACTATGTGCCAGCAGCAATCACCGCAATCATGATGCCGCTTACTTATTCAATTGCAGATGGTATTATTTTAGGTTTCCTATCATTTACTATCATCAAACATGCGACAGGTCGCTCGAAAGATGTTTCTTTGGGTATGAATGTATTGGCGGTTGTATTTATTGCTAAACTGGTATTTATTTAACTATTAAACTTAAGTTTTAAAGGAAAGCGTTTACGGCTCTTTTTATGGCTTGCGGCGCTGCATCATAGTATGCCAACTTAGCACTTAACCTGCACACCGGTCTCTCACTAAGTTGGCATTTCCATTTTAAATCTAACCCTTGTTTACTGCTGATGCTCTAAGCCCGCATATCCCCTATTAAGTCGAGCCAAATACAATTGAGTAGGTTTAAACTGTTTTATTGAAAATGGACGGTTTTCCATACCGAAACAAACAAAGCCCTGAGCAGCGGAAACGATTATGCAGCATGAAACTATTACCCCACTCTTGGCCCCATCGCCCGTACAAAGGGTTAATATGGCAGGTTTTACTTTTTTTATAAAACGAGACGATCTGCTCAACCCCTATTTTTCAGGAAATAAAGCACGTAAATTCGCTTATTTTCTCAATAATGATTTCCCTGCAATAAAAAAAATTATCGGCCATGGATCTGTTCAAGCTAATTCACTCTACCCACTGGCGGCGCTTGCTAAACTCAAAGGCTGGCAACTCGACTTTTATGTTAACAATATTCCCCGCTGGCTAAAACAATCTCCGAATGGTAACTATCGTGCTGCATTGGCCTTGGGGACAAATATAATCGAAGTAGATAAAAGCGCGCTTACCGAGGGCGCTAATCTGGACTCTTTTATGCGTTCAAAAGCTCAACAATTAGCACCCGATACGCTCTTTATTCCCGAGGGAGGGAGATCTAAAAACGCCAAACAAGGTATCGCAGTGCTAGCCGCAGAGATTCAACTTTTTTGCCAGCAGCAATCGCTGCAGAGTCCCATAATAATGCTGCCATCAGGAACGGGGACAACCGCTCTTTTTTTACAATCTTTATTGCCCTATAAAGTATTTACTTGTGCATGCGTAGGCGATAAGCAATACCTCACTCAGCAACTTTCAGAATTAGAGAGCGATCTCTCTGCTTGGCCGACAATATTGCCCAGCGCAAAGAGATACCAGTTTGGTAAACTCTACCCTGAATTTTATCAAATATGGTTGCAGCTAAAGCAGCAAACGAACATTGAGTTTGATCTCCTTTATGATCCTTTAGGCTGGTTAACACTCTTAGCATATTTGAAGAAAAAGCGTGTGGATCAACCCATTATTTACATTCATCAGGGCGGATTAATCGGCAATGAAAGTATGCTGCCGAGATATCAGAGAAAACAGACTAGACAATGCTAGAGAGCATAGATTATTATTTGTTCTTATAAAATAAAAAATACAATATTATATATACTAACGTCCGCTACCCTTTTCGCGATTATTTCATTCGCTAACCAATGAGATAAGTGCCTCTACTATAAGGTTTTACTATGTTTACCCGCTTTAATTTATCGTTCGGATTAAGTATTATTTTCGCTTTGCTATTAGCTGTACCTGTTGCGGCAAACGCATACCCGATTCCAGAAAATGGTGCGCGCTTAATTGGATCGCATGAATTATATAAAGTAAAAACGGGAGACTATTTTCATTCCATAGCGCAGTCCTATAATATCGGCTTAATCGCGTTGATGGATGCAAATCCCGGTATCGACCCTTTTTTACCCCCTCCAGGCAGCTTACTGAAAATACCAAGCAGCATGTTATTACCAGATGTCCCCTATACAGGCATAGTTATAAATTTACCCGAACTGAGATTGTATTATTTTGAAAAAGACAGCAATACAGTTCATGTTTTTCCTGTTGGCATAGGCCGTCAAGGCAGATCAACCCCAGTAATGCAAAGTAAAATAAAAATAAGAATTAAAAATCCAAGCTGGACACCGACACAAAAAATCAGAGCCGACTATTTAGCGCAACATGGTAGAGAGCTGCCACCTGTCGTACCTGCAGGAAAAGATAATCCACTGGGAGATTATGCGCTACAACTGGCATTTGGTGATGGTAGTTACTTAATCCATGGCACCAATCAAAATTTTGGTATAGGTATGCGTGTAAGCGCGGGTTGTATTCGCATGAATCCTAAAGATATCGCTTGGCTATTTGAACAGGTTGCTGCCGGCTCTCCGGTTAGGATAGTTAATCAACCGATCAAAGTATCAACAGAGCCAAATGGCGAAAATATACTTGAAGTACATTCCCCGTTATCAGCAAATGAAAATAAAAGAGAAGATAATTTAATTTGGGTGGGTGATATGGTTAAATTTAAAAACCGCGATAAAGTTAATAACCGCAAAGTTAGAGAAGCCTTGTTAGCGCCACAAGGATTACCGGTTAACGTGGATATATAAGATAGAAGTAATAAGTGGTTTGGCTAACTTAATGCCAAACCACAATTAATTAGCTATATAAAAGATTATTTTTTATATGAAGCTGCAATGCTATCGATTCGTGCATTTGCACGTTCCGCTTCCATTGCCGCGGCTTTTGCTCTTGCTGCAGCTGCCTGTGTATCTGCTTGCATTTTTTTGTGATCAGATGCTAGTCCATCTACTTTTGCAGATAATGCGCTTACTTGATTGGTTAAACTGCCAACACTCTTTTCTAACTCAGCATTATTTGAACAGCCGCCAAGCAAAGCTGAGGCTACGACAACACCAGCAATAAGTAATTTGTTATTCATTGTAATACCTCTCAATTGATCAGGAAACGAAAATGTACATTTTAATATACATTGCTAAGTATGTCAGAGGTTTATGAATTATCAAACTAAGTACTCGTTTTTTAAGTCATTTATTGACTTATTTTACACAATTAATGTAATTAAACGTTTATTTTCCCAAATCACAAGGAAAAAAGGGCCAAGCCTCCCTCTCGCACAGTTCAAATCCTTCAATCATTACACTTTATTCTCCTTGTAAGGAGCGCGATCGTACGCTGATAAAAAATCCAAGCCCCTATCCCAGCCATACAGTTTCCAATCAATGCACCGATAAAAAGTCCTCTCATTTCTGCAAGTTGCGCACCTAACCATAAACAAGGCAAGAAAAAAACAAATAAGCGTAAGGCGGAAATAAGTAAAGCATCCCCTGATTTTGCTAGCGCATTTGAAACAGAAACCATCAGCATGCAGATCCCCAGAGGCCCTAGACTAAATGGCACAAACATAAGATGCCAGTTAAGGATCCGTTCAACAGTCGTTTCACTGGTCATTAAGTTGGAAAGCCACGAAGAAGATAATAAAGTAAGCAACGCAACCAGTAGCTGGGATCCTAAAATGAACTTACAGGCAATGCTGACTAACTGACGGATTTCAATGATTTTTCCGGCGCCAAGCAGACGGCCAATCATCGGTGGCATCGACATCGTCAGGGCAAGCACAGCGACAATAGCAAAAAATTCGTAACGAGATGCCAGCGCCCATGCGGCAACAGAAGCCGTGCCATATCCGGCAATCAGTTTAGTGGCAAATATGGCGGAGAGCGGAGGTAACAACTGACTTATCATGGCCGGCCCCATAATTTTAGCAATGGCATTTAAGCTGCTGTTTAAATCTAACCCGTGCCAGTCAAAACTGACCCAATGCTGCTTCAACACCCTCGGCGCAACAACTAAAAGACCGCAACTAAAGGCGATAATAGAAGCAACAGCGGCCCCCTTAATACCCAAATCAAAAGTAAAGATAAAGAGAGGATCAAGTAGCAAGTTCATGATGCTGGTCACCATCATCATAGTGCCGGGTAGCAAGGTATTACCATTGGCACGGCAGACACTGTAATAGAAGTACAATACAGCACCAACCCAGGCACTTAGCAACCAAAAAACCCAATATTCATCGATCACCGCATACACAGACTCTGGCGCACTTAACATAGCTAAAATAGGATGACGGAGCAGCCACAAACAAACGCAGATAAAAGCGACGCCCACAGTCCCCATCATCAAGACCAAGCCTCCAAGTTGTTTTGCATAAGTGATTTTATGGCCGCCTAATGCGCGCGCGATAATAGCTGTAGTGGCAATGCCCAGACCGACCTGAACACCAATAATAATCATCTGTATCGGTAGGGTAAAACCTTGGGCGGCAAGAGGAAGCACACCAAGTTGGCCGATAAATGCACTGTCCACTAATTGAAAACTCATTAAGGAAAGAACGCCAAGCAGCATAGGCCAAGTCATTTTTAACAACTGACGAGACAATGAATCATCAGCCTGTTGTGTTTTTGTAGATAACATAATTGGGATTCGTTTTATAAGTTAATAAATACAATTGCAAGCGAAAAAAAAGGAAACCTATGCATCACAGATATCACAGTAAAGCTGATCCGCCAGCTGCTGCAGGATATCAGCTTCAGGGTGCGTATGCGCAAACGTTCTCAGCCCATAGATTCCCATCACAAAATAGCGGGCCAAATGTGCACTTTTTTTCTCGGTTATCAGCTCGCCAGATACTTTAGCTTGTGCAAACAACTCAGCCAATGACTGTTGCCAGTCGCTCAGATTACTGGTGATAATAGCGCGCACCTCTTCATCCTGCCCGGCTATCTCATTGAGGGCTTTGGTCAGTAGACACGCTTTAGCCGCATCACAGCTTAGACACTCACTGACAATATGATCGAGATAGATTTTAAGTGCGCTTAATATAGGTTGCGAACCGTCAAAAAACGCTTGGAATTCAATCTTTGTATCTTGCCTGTATTGATCTAAAGCCGCTAATAATAAGCCACGTTTATTGTCAAAAGCGCAGTAGATAGAGCCAGGATGCAACCCTGTTACTTTACTCAAATCCTGCATACTCGTTTTTGCATAGCCTTTGTGCATAAAGGCAGTCATCGCCGATCGCAATACTTTTTCTTTGTTAAATTCAGGGGTTCGCATTAGTTTTTATACTCTTTTATCAGATCAAATAGATCATACGCATTTTTAAAGGATTGTTCAAAATAATAGTTGAATAAACATTCAACTAAAAGTATCTTGAATAAACATTCAAAATAAAGAGAGCGCCATGACTGATAATTTGTTTCAACCTTTTGCACTAAATAAGACGATTAATCTTAACAATCGTATTTTGATGGCTCCACTTACCCGCTGTATGGCCGATTCAGAGCTTGTGCCCACACAAGCTATGGCCGATTATTACAGCCGCCGCGCGGAAGCAGGCCTTATTATTTCAGAAGCGGTAATTATTCGCCCGGATGGTCAGGGCTATCCCAATACACCGGGACTGTTTACAACTGCGCAGATAGAGGGATGGTTGAAAGTGACCAATGCGGTGCATAGTAATGGCGGTAAAATATTTGCTCAACTATGGCACACTGGCCGTGTCGCTCACCCGCACTTCTTTGGCGACGGAGATGTGATCGCGCCATCGGCACTGGCCGTTTCGGGCAGCGTGCCGCGCATGCGCGAATTAACCTATCAAGTGCCTAAAGCCGTCACGGCTCAAGATATTGAGCAACTCGTCAATGATTATGCGCAAGCCGCTGCCAATGCGCTTGCCGCCGGCTTTGACGGCGTCGAAATTCATGGTGCAAACGGTTACCTTATCGACCAATTTCTGCACTATGATAGTAACCAGCGTAATGATCAATACGGTAATACCCCAGAAAACATGTCTCGTTTTGCATTAACAGTGGTTGATGCTGTGAGTGCTCGCATCGGTAGCCAAAGGACGGCCATCCGCGTTAGTCCAGCCGCCTATTTTAATATTAAGCCGGATAATCGCGATCGTGCCGTCTTTGATTATTTATTGAATCAATTGGAGAAACGGGATCTGGCTTTCCTGCATATCGGTATTTTTGACGACA
>NZ_JBLIEK010000121.1:0-10660 GCF_047632995.1 Psychromonas sp. | reverse complement strand
AGTATATAATTTTGATCTCAATGCTTTTATCAAAAATGGTCAACCCGATCATGAATTACCGATGATTAAAGCGGGCAGCACGATAATGGTCCAGGATTTACCCCAAGATCCCAGCGATAACAAGGCGCAATGGGTACGCCAATCCGCAGATAAATCGATTTATATCTTTGGTCAGGTAGGTGCGCCGGGTCGTTATATGTTTTCCGATGAGATGAGCTTTTTAGATATTTTATCTGCAGCAGACGGCCCAACCGATAAAGCCGATCTACGCAATATCCGCATCAATCACCGTAATAAACGTACACAGGCAGTCAGTCAATTAGATTTAGCGCTCTATTTTGAGACAGGCGATGACAGTTTATTGCCAAATGTTAGTACCGGCGACACTATCTATATCCCGGAAAAAAATCGCCTTTGGTTAGATCAATCAAAAGAAACCACGGTACGTGTACTGGGTGCTATCAATAAACCCGGACGTTACCGTTTTGATGACACCATGACCTTACTGGATTTACTGGCGCAAGCTGGCGGTACGATTGCTGATTCGCATATCGAAAATATCACAGTGGTTAATCTCTCATGTTGCCGCGATCAGGCGCGCAGTTTTGATTTAAGAGAGTTCAGCCGCAGTGCCGCATTTGTTGATTTACCTGTGTTGCGTGCTGGCGATACCGTATATATCCCGTTTAGAAGTGAAAGCGGCTATGAGAAATTCCGTAAAGGATTAACCGATATCATCCAAGTTGTAGCACTCGGCGCACTGATAGGACTACTGTAATGAATATACCTTATCAACATATGGAAATTGAGCAGATTTACACGCAGTTATTCTGTAAACAGCAACGTGCAATTGCTATCTGCTCGGCAAATTCCGGAGAGGGGGTCACCAGCATGGCGATGGCGTTAGCACAGCGTAATTTACTGGGGGGATATGCCACCTTAGTGGTGGATCTTAATCTCTATCGACCCGCACTGAAAAGTCTCTTAAGTATTACCGATCTTTACCGCACAGAAGCCGGCGATAACTCCCTGCCAGTTACTATAAACAGTAATCTATTAGGCGCGCCGCAATTGGTAAGCGTGCAGCAAAATAGCCTCGTCATTACCGGGATAACCGCACCGCTGCAGCGCGAAAAAATTCTAAAATTACGCCAACCGGGTGTATTAGAACACTATATTGAACAATGGATGCTCCATTATGACAGTGTGATCATTGACACCTCACCACTGAATCGTGTCAATGCGCATAATATTCCTCCCGAGCGCGTCGCAGCAGCCTGTGGCGGTGCAGTGCTGATGGTGCTTGCCGGTCAGACCAGCGAAGCTATGGTCAGTAGCGCACTCAAAAAACTCACAACAAGTGATGCTCAACTTTTAGGTTGTATCTTTAATGATCGCGACAACCCCTCTTTAAAAAATGAATTATTGCGAGAAGTACAACGGTTAAGCAAATTCAGCTGGCTTAGCCGCACACTTAAAAAATTTCTTCGTAATAATCAGTTACTCAATTTGGACGTCTAAGAGATGGATACTTTGCTATTAGAAGCACGACAAAATCTGGATCTAAAAACACCCGGTCAGTTGCGCCAAGCACTCACTGAAGTGATCAATCAATGTGTGCCTGATGTGGCGATACGTCAACGTATGTTGCTGTGTCTTTCAGAGGCAGTCACCAACCTAGTTTTACATGCACAAGACAAACCCGACCATATTCTGATCCGTTTCGGCAATAACCGTTCAAGTTGGTGGCTGGATATATTTGATAGCAGCCGTCCATGGCCGCTTAATAAAAATCCTGATGATAACCTGCTGTTTGAATTTCAGGAGATTGAAAACGGCCGGGGCATCGCGCTAATGCATGCGCAATGCGACGAGCTTAATTATCACGCCGGCAATGCCAGCCAGCCCAATCAACTCCGGCTGCAATGGTCATATCCTAAACAACAAAAACGCCAGACAATTTTAATCGTCGAAGATAATGACAGTTTGTGTCGACTTTATCAGGCTTATCTTGATGACGCATTCAATGTAGTAACCGCGGCCAACGGCTATCATGCGCTGCAGCAATTGACCACGCAAAAAATTGATCTGCTGTTATCTGATATCCGGATGCCGGAAATGAATGGCCTATCATTACGTAAAAAAATCAATCAGCAAGCGGCTCATGAATTGATTCCATTTGTTTTTCTTACAGCCGAAGACGATCAACTCATTCAACAACAAGCGACCAATTTAGGTATTGATGATTATCTGGTCAAACCGGTTAATAAAATACAGTTACTGAAAATAATCCAGCGTATTTTAGGACGCTCGCAACAGATTCACACCCAGCTAAGCGAACGTATCGATAAAAATATCAGCGCCTCATTAAAACCACAATTACCGGCAAGCGCTAACGGTTGGCGTCTGCAGGTTGCCTGCCGGGATACAGGTTCCGGCGGCGGCGATCTGCTGCTGCACAAAGACTTTGCAGGTAAAACACAACTGCTGTTAAGCGATATTATGGGCCATGATGACAGTGCAAAATTCTTTTCTCATGCATGCGGCGGTTATATACACGGACTGCTGCAATCGATGCAGATAAACAGTAATCCGGCACTGCTGCTGGAACAAATTTCTAATTATGCAATGGTCGATAAACTGCTTTCACAGGTTACCTTAACCTGTTGCTCTATCCAGTTATCTGAGCAAGGCAAAATATCCCTAGCCAGTGCTGGGCACCCGGCCCCGCTGTTGCTCTCTGCAAATAAGATAGAAACCGTAGCGGTCGGTGGCGTGCTGCCCGGATTAATTGCCGATTACCCGTATCAGAGTCGCGAGCTTAATCTGCAATGTGGGCAGCGCTTGGCTTTTTATACGGATGGCTTATTTGAATCTGCAGCCGACAATAGTGCACGCATTGATCTGCAAACACGCATCAGCGAAGCATTACTGGCAACCTTAGACTTACCCATTGATCAGTCACTACAACAAGTGATGAATTTATTTGATCAAATCACCAACGCACAGCCGAGCGATGATGCACTCCTGCTACTGCTCGAGCCGCTACCATTTTCTTAAGCGAGTAAAAACGATTACATAAAAGAAGCAGTCACCGTTAACCGATAGCACAGTGCACATAAGCATGCTGTAAATATCGACATAAGGAGCGCCTATGTTTTTTGCCAACAAGAAGAAGAGAGTGCTGATCATAGATGATGATCGTAGTCTGTTAAGACAAATTTCAATACACCTCCAAGAACATAGAGGTTTTGATACGATCATAGCGGAAAATGGTGAGCACGGATCTGCTATCGCAAATAAGGCGCATGTAGATTTAATTATTCTCGACTGGACCCTACCAGATATTCAAGGTATCGATCTATTAGCTAGATTCAAAACTGCCCAGCAAACAAAAAACATTCCGATATTAATGCTTACCGCACACAATAAGATCGGCGATGCAGAAAAAGCCTTTGCATTAAACGCCGATGCGTATATGTTCAAACCTTTCTCCTTGCAAAGGCTTGGCGAAAAAGCCAATGGTTTAATGACATGAAGTCAGCAATACAATATCAAGGGAAGACAATGATAAATAGAATGTTGATAGTGCTTTTACTGTTTATTTCTACGCAATGTATGGCGCAGAAGAGCCTCTCTTTTGGGATCGTCCCACAACAATCGGCAACGCAACTGGCTAAGTTATGGACACCTATTATTGAAGAACTCAGCAACAAAAGCGGGCTTGATATCCATTTTGTAACCGCACCCGATATTCCCTCTTTTGAGAAACGTCTAGCAGCCGGCGAATATGATATCGCCTATATGAACCCCTATCATTATGTGGTATTTAATCAATCAGTAGGTTACAAAGCAGTCGCCAAGGCACACGATAAAAAGATCAAAGGAATTATTATCGTATCTAAAAATAGCGATATTAACAGTTTACAAGACTTACAAAATAGTACTTTAGCGTTCCCCGCCCCAGCATCCTTTGCCGCAACTATACTGACTCAAGCCGATCTTGCCGATCAGCAGGTCAACTTCACTGCCAACTATGTTTCTTCACACGACTCGGTATACCGCAATGTGGCCAAAGGCATTTATCCAGCGGGTGGCGGCGTACTTCGTACCTTTAACAATGTTGCACCACAAATACGTGATCAGCTGCGCATTTTATGGACAACCAAGGGATATACACCGCATGCCATTGCCGTTCACCCTCGCGTTATCCGCGCAGCAACTGATAAACTACAGCAAGCACTGCTGACATTGGAGCAGTATGCCGTGGGTAAGCAGTTACTGGGCAGTATCAAAATAAACGGTTTTGAAAAAGGGCTTGATGCTGACTGGGATGATATACGCGCACTAAACCTTAAGCAGCTTTCTGATAACTAAGTGACAACTATGAGCTTTCGCCTAAAAACAATCTTATCCATTGCCTTTATCGAATCGATATTACTGATTATCTTAACTCTCAGCGTGATCAGCTTTCTTAATGACTCCAACGAAAAACAGTTGCAGCAACGCGCCGAAAGCACTGCATTACTGTTTGAAATGTCGGTCAAAAATGCGGTGCTTTCAAATGATTTGGCGACACTCGATAGTTTTATCAAGGAGATACTAAAAGCCCCAGATCTCCGCTACGCGCGTATCAGCAATGACAATTATGTACTTGCGGAGGGAGGCGAAGTAGCGCTTTTGCAGCGCCAACGCATGGCAGATAAAACACTGGCTACGGTCAACGATGGCATATTTGATACACGCATAGAGATAACGGAAGCAGGTAAGGTGTATGGCATTATAGAGCTGGGCTTATCCACCAAGGCACTTCAATCGACCTTGGTTGAAGCGCGCAGCTGGACCATAGCGATCGCCAGCTTGGAAGTTTTTTTAGTGGCGCTTTTATCATTTATACTTGGCACCTATCTAACCCGGCAATTACAGCAATTGAAGCTTGCTACCGAAAAAATCAGCCGTTATGGTCCCGGCGTTCAGATCCCCGTGCTCGGCAGTGATGAGATAGCCGAAGTGGCGCATGCATTTAACCGCATGTCTTCCAGCCTAGCAAAAAATTATCAGCAGCTATCCAATAGCATTGAAAAAAATAAAGAGATGACTGCCATCGCCAACAGTAATCAGGCGAAAAATGAAGCGATACTGACCGCGTCACTGGATGCTTTGATCACCATTAATGATAGTGGTGAGGTAGTTGACTATAACAAGGTCGCGGCTTCAACTTTCGGATGGCAATATGATGAAATTATTGGTCAGGATTTAGCTGAATTTATTATCCCATCAGCACAACGTCAGGCACATAAGCAAGGGATGCAAAGATATCTTAAAACAAAAAATGGGCCGGTGCTAAATCAGCGTTTACAGCTAACCGCACAGCATAAATCCGGACATAGTTTCCCAATTGAAATTAATATAGCGCCGATTGTGACACAACAAGGCACGCTGTTCACCGCCTTTATCCGTGATATTTCCGCACATTTACAGGCCGAAAACGAGTTACGTCTTGCCGCGCAAACCTTTGAATCGAGTGAAGCTATCTTTATTTGTGATGCTCAAGCGACGATTATACGCACCAACCAAGCCTTCTCACGTATAACCGGTTACGACAACAGTGATGTGATAGGCAAAAACCCGCGTATTTTATCTTCCGGTCAGCACCCCGAAGAATATTATCAGGCGATGTGGTTAAGTCTCACCCGGACGGGTAAATGGAGCGGCGAGATCTACAATAAAAGAAAAAATGGAGAGATCTATCCCGAGTATCTAAATATCTCTTCGATAAAAAATGAGGCAGGAGAGATTAGCCACTATATTGCTCACTTTATGGATATCAGTGAGCAAAAAGAAAATGAACAAAATTTACGACAAGCTCGCTTAGAAGCGGAGCTCAGTAACGAATCGAAAAGCCGTTTTCTGGCATCGATGAGCCACGAAATTCGCACGCCAATGAATGCGGTTTTAGGAATTCTCGGACTGCTTAAAGATACACAACTGACGCAGCGGCAATTAGAGCTGGTAAAAACAGGCCGTGATTCAGGGGAGCTGTTACTGACCATTATTAATGATATTCTCGATTTCACTAAAATGGATATTGATAAGCTAATCTTAGAAAAAAGCACCTTTGATTTACATCAGTTGCTGGCAAGCAGCAACGCGCTGCTCAGCGATATGGCCGACAAGAAATCATTAACATTGAGCCTGACAAAATCCCAGGATCTGCCACAGTTTGTCAAAGGCGATTCGGGAAGAATTCGGCAGATACTGATCAATCTTATCAATAATGCCATCAAATTTACCGCGCATGGACAGATTAAGGTCAGCGCCAGTGTCGATTTTAAAGACCAAGAAACGCTAATTATACGCTGCAGTGTGCAAGACAGCGGCATTGGTATTGCGGAACGTTATCTGGATACGCTATTTGATGAATTCACTATGGTTGACCAGACTCATGCCCGAAAATATGAAGGCACCGGATTAGGACTCGCTATCTGTAAACGTCTGGTCGAGCTAATGCAGGGAACCCTCGAGGTTCACAGCAAGCTCGGCGAAGGCAGTACCTTTACATTTACCCTGCACCTGCAGACAGCAGATGAAGATCAATGTAAACCGGAATTGTCACGCGAACAGATTCAGCAACAGCCGCTAGCCAATACCCGCATTCTGCTTGCAGAAGATAACCCAGCCAATCAGATGGTTATTAAAAGTATCTTAGAGTTTGCTAAGCTGCAGGTAGATGTGGTTTCTAATGGTTATGAAGCCATTGAAGCGCTGCGTAATTTACCTTACGATATTGTGCTGATGGACATCTCTATGCCGGAAATGGATGGCATGTCTGCAACGCGTGAAATACGAAAACTAAGCAGCAGCGCATCTGCTATTCCTATTATTGCACTCACAGCACATACTTTAAGCGGCGATAAAGAGCGCTTTATCGCCGCTGGGATGAATGATTATCTCAGTAAACCTATCGATCGCGCTGCGACTTTAAACTGCATTGCCCGATGGACTGCTGGTGCAAAACAGCCAATAGCAGCAGATCTGCTAGCACCAGATAACGGCGCAATTTCAGCGCAAGCGAATGCAGAAAATGTACTGCTTGATTATGATTACGTGGACGAGCAGGTGCTGCAGGCACTGGTACGCGATACCTGCGCAGAAATAGTACCGGAATTGATCACCCTTTATATAGAAGACAGCCGGAGCCGTATCGCCATAATCAATGAGGCGATTATACAAGGTGATTTTAATTGTTTAGAATTTGAAACGCACACAATAGGCAGCAGCGCAATTGCACATGGCAATGCGAAGCTGCATGCACTGTCCCGCAGTATTGAGCAGCTGTGCCAAAAAAATGAGCATGCACAGGCATTTGAGCAGGCGCAACAGATATCGGTAATCGCCAATGAATCGTTCCGGCAACTTGCGCAGCGCGCGGAACAGGGATTCGAATAATAAAAACAGGATAGATTGATGAGCAATAAACCTAAACTATTAATAGTGGAAGACTCTGCCCCACAGGCGCGCTTGTATGAGCAATATCTAAAAAATGAACTGATAGCACTGTCGGTAGTTAGCACGGGTGCGGCAATGCAGGTCTCTATAAAAAAAGAGCTTCCAGATCTTATTCTGCTTGATTATAAATTACCCGATATGGACGGCTTAGCGATTCTCGAGTGGATGAAGCAGGAAAACCTATCCTGTCCGGTTATTGTTATTACGGGACACAGCTCTGTTGATATCGCTGTCGATATGATGCGCTGCGGAGCCAATGACTTTTTAGAAAAACCTATCTCCGCCAGCCGCTTAAAAACTTCAATTAATAATCTGCTCGAACGCAGCCGACTGCAACATTTAGTAAATAACTATAAAAATACCCTTGATCGCGACCACTATCATGGTTTTATCGGCTCCAGTCTAGCCATGCAGGCTGTGTACCGTATTATTGATGCGGCAGCACCAAGCAAAGCAACGGTATTTATTACTGGTGAAAGTGGCACAGGTAAAGAGGTTTGTGCGGAGGCTATTCATGCTCAAGGCACGCGTGCCAAGAAGCCGTTTGTCGCCATCAACTGCGCAGCGATTCCTCGAGATCTGATGGAAAGTGAAATCTTCGGGCATATAAAAGGTGCCTTCACCGGGGCATTTTCAGATCGCCGCGGGGCAGCAACGGAAGCCGACGGGGGAAGTTTATTTTTAGATGAAATTTGTGAAATGGACCTGGATCTGCAGACCAAGTTACTGCGTTTTGTGCAGACCGGTACCTTTAAAAAAGTCGGTAGTAATAAACTAGAGAAAGTTGATGTGCGCTTTATCTGCGCCACCCACCGCGATCCATTAGCTGATGTCGCAAGCGGCCGCTTCCGTGAAGATCTCTATTATCGTTTGCATGTTTTACCCCTTCACCTACCGCCATTACGGGAGCGAGGCAGAGATATTATCGACATTGCCAGCAGTTTCCTACGCAACTATTCGGCCGAGGAAGGCAAATCTTTTAGGTCATTTTCTCCCGAGGTACAAGCGCTGTTTGTACAGCAATACAGTTGGCCTGGTAATGTACGGCAATTACAAAATGTTATTCGCAATATTGTGGTCTTACACAATGATCAGGTGGTTAATTTAGCGCATCTTCCCGCGCCATTAGATACCAGATTAAATGAAAAAGTAATAACGAAAGAGACACCAACAAAAAATGGAATGAGCGCATCTGAGATTGTCGACGATAGATTAACAACAATAAGACCGTTAGCTGAGGTGGAGCGAGAAACCATCGAAAATGCAATTAACTTTTGTGATGGGAATATCCCCAAAGCAGCTGCCTTGCTGGATGTCAGCCCTTCAACTATTTACCGAAAAAAACAGGGGTGGGAATAACAGCAAACGTATTAATGAGTTACTATTATTTTCCATGATACAAATAAAAAAGCCTTGCATCGCAAGGCTTTTTTATTGCTTTCTACATGTAATTACAAACTGACCGAAGCCAACTTCTCAAAATAATCAGGGAATGTTTTCGATGTGCATTTAGGATCGTTAATGGTGACCGGTGTATCGCTTAACGCCACTAATGAAAAACACATCGCCATACGATGATCATCATAGGTATCAATGGCTGCGTGATTAAGTTTAGCGGGCGGAGTCACCTCGATAAAGTCATGCCCTTCAACAATCGTTGCGCCAACTTTACGCAACTCTGTGGCCATTGCGTATAAACGGTCGGTTTCTTTAACACGCCAGTTGTATACATTGCGAATTTTTGTAGTGCCCTGTGCAAATAAAGCGGTAACAGCAATGGTCATCGCCGCATCCGGGATATGGTTCATATCCATATCAATTGCTTTAAGAAAACCTTTGCTGGCTTTAATATAATCATCGCCCCACTCTATATTTGCCCCCATCGCCTCGAGGACATCTGCAAATTGAATATCACCCTGTACCGAATTTTTGCCAATGCCGGTCACTTTAATGCTTCCACCGGCAATCGCGGCAGCGGCTAAAAAGTAGGATGCAGATGACGCATCACCTTCCACTAAATACTCGCCCGGCGCCGTATAGGTTTGCCCGGCTTTAATCACAAAACGTTGGTAAGCACCGTTTTCATTATCAACTTGCACACCAAAGTCCTGCATAATTTGCAGAGTGATTTTGATATAAGGTTTAGAAACCAATTCACCAACGATTTCAATTATTGTGTCTTCGCGCGCCATGGGTGCAGACATTAAAAATGCGGTTAAAAACTGACTGGAAACACTACCATCAATTTGGACTACCCCACCTTTAAGGCCGGTACCTTTGATTTTAAGTGGCGGGTAATTTTTTTCTTTCAGATAAGTAATATCTGCGCCCGCTTGCTGCAGCGCATCGACTAAACTGCCGATCGGACGTTCGAACATACGCGCTTCGCCCGTTAGAATGTATTCACCTTGTCCCAAACACAGCGCAGCGCAAAGCGGACGCATTGCGGTGCCGGCATTACCTAAGAACAATTCAAGCTGGCCAAGTTCTGTGGTATTAAATGGTCGCCCCAATCCTTCAACAACACACTTTTTTTTATCACTGGAAAGCTGATAATTTACACCCGATTTTTTTAAGGCATTTAACATATGACGAATATCGTCACTGTCCAGTAGATTGGTCAGCGTGGTTGTACCTTTCGCGAGTGCCGCTAATAATAAAGCGCGGTTGGAGAGGCTTTTTGAACCGGGGAGGTTGATTTCTCCATCGACTTTAGCAATGGGATTTAATAATAGTTGTTCCATAATATTCTCTATTTTCTTTGTAATTACTCAAGTCGTCGCCATTTAAGCTTATTTCTGAGCAGTTACAGTTTTATTTTATAAAAACCTCATATCACCTAATGCTAAGTAGATACTTTTCTTTTTCTTAATTACGACAACTCAAGCACTTTAACCAGAGCTTGTTTAAAACGTTGGTTTTCAGCTGTCGTGCCAATACTTATACGAAGGTGGTTAGGTAAACCATAACCGCTAACAGGACGAACAATCACCCCTTCCAGCAATAAATTTTGATAAACCAAATCACCTGAACCTTGCACATCGACAGTAATAAAGTTGCCCATGGAAGGAATATACTCAAGACCATTTTTAGTGAAAAATGCACTTAAATCTGCCATGCCCGCATTATTTAATGCGATGCCGTCCTGTCA
>NZ_JBLIEK010000120.1:0-10690 GCF_047632995.1 Psychromonas sp. | reverse complement strand
GTAGCGATGCTTTTTGCTGCCGGCATGGGGATTGGTTTAATGTTTTGGGGTGTTGCTGAGCCCGCAGCGTATTACACGGGCTGGTATGAAACGCCACTGAATGTAGTCGCTAATACACCGGCAGCAGCAGAGCTTGCACTGGGCGCAACTATGTACCACTGGGGATTACACCCTTGGGCTATTTATGGCGTGGTGGCCTTATCGTTATCTTTCTTTGCTTACAACAAAGGCTTGCCGCTTTCCATACGATCTGCTTTTTATCCAATATTGGGAGACCGCACCTGGAGCTGGCCCGGACATATCATTGATGTGTTAGCCGTATTAGCCACACTGTTTGGTCTTGCAACCTCATTGGGGCTAGGTGCGCAACAAGCTGCCGCCGGAATCCAGCATGTGTTTGGCATTGAAGCCGATCTCACCCTGCAAATCACTATTATTGTGGTGGTGACTATGCTGGCGGTTATCTCTGTTGTACGCGGCCTTGAAGGTGGTGTTAAAGTAATTAGTAATATCAATATGTTAATTGCTGTTGTTTTAGTCATTTTTGTTGCACTCGTGACCCTTGCTGTTTCCATCGGCTCTGTTCCCACAACCATAATGGGTTATGTTAAGAATATTATCCCCTTGAGTAATCCAGTTGGTCGTGAAGATGAAGCTTGGATGCACGGCTGGACTGTCTTTTATTGGGCATGGTGGATCTCATGGTCTCCATTTGTGGGTATGTTTATTGCTCGTATCTCACGCGGCCGTACGGTACGTGAATTTCTTACCGCAGTATTGATTATACCAACAGCAGTTACTATCTTATGGATGTCTGTATTTGGAGGTGTCGCTATTGACCAAATTATCAATAATGTCGGCACATTGGGAACTGAAGGTTTAACGGAAGTTCCACTTGCCATGTTCCAGATGTTTGATGCTCTGCCATTAGGTAGTCTGTTATCAATGATAGCTGTGCTACTGGTAATGGTTTTCTTTATTACCTCTTCCGATTCTGGATCGCTAGTAATAGACAGTATTACTGCGGGTGGTAAAATTGATGCGCCGATTCCACAACGTATTTTTTGGGCAGTTATCGAGGGTGCAGTTGCAGCTGTTTTACTCTGGGTTGGCGGCACTGATGCGATTGAGGCGTTACAAGCGGGTGCTATTTCGACCGGCCTACCCTTCACCATTATTTTATTAGTAATGTGTGTCAGTTTGTTGATGGGTATGCGTACCGAGAAACATAGAAACTAGTTTTTACTCACTACAAAAAAGCCGATGAATCATTCATCGGCTTTTTTTTTACCCATTAATCACCTTTAATCAAGATGTTATAGCCACAATTTTTTAATCGCAGTGTCTGGACTAAAATGATATTTAATCTGAGCCTGGAATAACTCGGCGGTGGCAATCGCATCGGTTAAGGCATCGTGAGGCTGATAAACGGGCAAATTATAACGAGCACGACTATTAGCAAGACGGATTGACTCTGCCGACTTTCTTTTAAAGAAATTAAAGATCCCCTGCGATTTAGCACGCTGTAAATTAGATTCAATTTGCATGGTATCAATAACAGGAAAGCTAATACCTTCATTAAGCAAACTGTGCAGGGTATGATCAAGAAAATCACGCTCAATATGACGATAATGCACCACTACCACTTTTCCTGCCAGCTCATCTAAAAGCGGCTCCAAAATGCGCAGTAAATCAGGCGCACCTTGTAAATCCGAGTGGGTGATACCGTGGATAATAACCGAGTTTTCTTGTAAATTATCTTCTGGATTGATATACCATTTTTTTGCTTTTCGACAAAAAATACGTCGTAAATTAAAGGGCACCAAACCAATACTAATAATGCCGTTTTGCTGTGAATCTAAACCTGTAGTTTCAAAATCCAGTGCAACAAAATCAATCTCAGTTAATGGCGTTTCATCGTGATAGGTCCCGGTATTATAAAAACGCTGCAAACGTGAATCTTTACTCTGCTGCGCTTTTAATTCCAGGAAGGCCGGCCAGTTTAAAATATCCTGGTTACTGAACTTATTCATTATTTAACCTTTAAAATTTATTAGCAGTATAGCGATATTTTAAAAAGTTTTGCGCACTGCTTAAAACGAGAAAGGCATCTTTAAGATTGCGCCTTTCAAAATCAGACATGTTTTCCGGTTCAATATTATTATCAGGTTCAATCTCAGACTTTATATCTAATGCCTGATGACGCAAACGTACCAGAGAGATAAGCTCCATCGCATGTTGTAAATCTTCGCCCTTTGACTTAGGCAGAATACCCGCTTCGATAATATCGTCTAACCGTTCAAATGAGTTTTGCGATGGCGAGCCGATCGCCAATGCATGTACGCGCACAAGATCCGCAAGCGGCGCTGTTCCACGACGTTTTAAATTAATCGAATTATTATGACGGCCATCTTTTTCCATCACAAAATCTCTAAAGAACCCCAGTGGAGGGGTGCGATTACGCGCATTTTGCGCCAAACAGGCTAAAAAACGGTTATTTTTCTTGGCTCTGCGCAAGATAAATGCATTTAACTGCTCAGCCCATTTGATCCGGCCATAGACTCCACTCAGATCAAAGAAAATAGAGCTGTTTAATAAAGCTTGCGGGTTTGGATTATCTATCCAGTCAGCGAAACAAGCTTCCCACTGGGATCGTGTTTTACGGTACTCAGGATTGGTCGCCATAATATCACCCGTGCAGTAAGTGTAACCGCAGGCGGCTAAACCATCGCACACAAAATTAGCTAACTGCTCGAAATAATCACCATGCAGATCGATTTGATAGCTATTATCAAGAATAATAGCATTATCCTGATCGGTGACCATCAGCTGCTCATCTCGGGCCATCGAACCAAGCGCTAAAAAACAGTAGGGAACAGGGGGGGGACCGAACTTCTCTTCTGCGAGCTCTAATAAACGCTGCTTAAAGCTGCGCCCGATTTGAGACATTGCCCGTCCAACCATATGAGAATTGGCATCCTCATTAACCATGCGTACAAAACAGTTTTTTAACTGTGCAGAAAGAATGGTTAAATCCTCGCTACTTTTCTGCTGGAAAATACTGCTTACAAATAACAGACTATTTTGCGATTCGTAACGGATTATATCCGCAACTTCAATCAGACCAATTGGTTTTTTACTTTTCAAAATAGGCAGGTGATGAATATTATAACGCAGCATAAGCAGCATCGCCTCAAAAATATAGGCGTTATGATCCAGTGAAATCAAGTCGGTCGACATCACGTCTGAAATAGGATTATCAACATTTAACCCGGTTGCAATGACGTTTGCGCAGAGATCATGTTCCGTAATAATACCAACGAAACTGCTCCCCTGCTCATCCTCGATATCAGGGTCATTAATTAATGCTGCGGAGATATTCTCGTCGGCCATTATCTTGGCAACCGCTTGAATGGTGCTGCTACGGGGAAGAACCAGTGGCGCTCTGGTCAGCAATGTTTTTACTTTGGAAGTGGTCACATCCGTTTTACTTTCTACCGCCTGTTTTAAACGGGTACTGTCCTCTTCTTCAACAAAGTCAGCGAAATCGTTATAATGCTCGCACAACTCATTAAAGATTGACTCGGGAATAGCGTATAAAAGTGTATCTTTTACAGCTTTGGCCGGAAAACGCACTTTATTATTAGTTAACAACCCCATTTGTCCAAATAACTGACCTTGATCAAGGCGATTATAAAGTTCACCTTTACGGCGATAGATCTCCACTACCCCGCTGCGGATCAGATACAGTTCATTAATTTTATCCGTAAAGTCAATAATCATGCTGTCTGCTCGGTAATAAGAGATCTCAACACTTTGCACCACTTTAAGTAAAGCTTCTTCTGGGAGTTGAGCAAACGGGGTATGCTGGCTAATAAAATCTTGAATTTCTAGTAGTTCGACTTCCATTATTTGCTCGATTTGTGAATTATAGATAAGGGTTTACCTTTGATACTACAGGATTTTTACGAGAAAACTGATAAAAACAGAGCGATCAAAGTCGAACATCACAGATTATCAGGAGCGAATTGAACGAGCGAGCGCTGCGCAGCGAAACGAAAGATCTCTTTAGATTCGATACGGCCTTGAATTTTATCCAAATTACCGTCTTCCACACCATCATCCATGATAGCAACCATATCTTCTATGGTGACTAATCCGGTTCATTCGGTCGGTTTATTAAACATACGCAAAATAATATTGGTCAGACCGTTAAACAGAAATACCTCAGCCGGGAAATTCATCGTTGAAGTTCACACTATCCAGATCCACGACAGTGGCGCTGGGATCAATGGCCAAGTCGTTCTCGGTATAATTGATAGCTAGCCCAGTCATCTCCGGCACTGGTGCGGCGACATCGGCCCCGGTTAAACGACCTAATGCGTTTGCCAACCTTTGACCGTCTGCAGTAGACGCCAGGTTACAGCCATAGATCAAAAAATAGCAGTCTACAGATAACGCATTTCCCCAATTACTTATCTCATCTGCATTTTGATCCAACTCTGCCTGGCTTATCTGGGTGTTACCAATCAGAATTTCGCCCGACGAACCATGGGTTATCAAATGCAACGCATCAAGATCCTGCCGATAAGCAAGAATTTCGCTTAGCTGCTCGATACCGTTACGATCCGCATCAAGGATCTGCACATCAATGATGCTATTCTCTCCAGCTTGTGACTGCAGGCTATCTAGCAAAAACAAGTAATCAGGAACGCTTGCGTCTATAATTACAAGTTCGTAACGAACGTTTTGTGGTTGCTCTGCGCTTAGGAGCAGAATACCGGGGTTATCTATTTGTTCCATATCGTCAATAATATCGTTGTCCAACTGAAATAATTGGGCATCAATACGATTGATCTCAGCCTCAAGCTCGGCCAAAATATCATCCACAGAGATTTCCGATTCTATATAAGAGTCATCTACTAAAAGGTCAATATCCGGTAGATCCGCAGATAGAAGCATGCGTGGTTCTAATTCTTCGAAGGTGACTGTTGCATGTATATGCTTATTTTGGGACTCATCTTTTTTCATATGTTATTACTCAACGGTCTTCTGCTGGTGCAGAGAATTCTATCTGTACCTAAAGTGGCGTCAGCCAACTTCTGCAGAGTTTCTAAATCAAGTAAAGAAAATTGTCCGTTCACTGATAACCAGTAATGCGCCTGTTGTATGTATATGGGTTGTATTTTGACGCTAAAGCCATTGTGTTGCAGCTGCTTGACGCGCCGTTCGTCCTCCTGACGCGATAAATGTAAGTCAAGCGAAACGTAATAAGATTGATTGCCTTTCTGGCCAAGTTGAAAGTAGTCGTTATCCCCTTCAGTACGCTTACGTGCCAATTTAAGGGGGCCATATCGATCCCATATTTCAGCTCGGCAGATGATCGCACCTGACCTACGATCCATACCCGCTCCTTAACATCTGTCTGCATAATAAAAATATCTGTCGCATTTAGATGTTAGCTAGCATTACAAAGGTGTCAATAAAACATCAATATAAACGATGAAATTACAAAGTTACAAAATTATAAAATTACAAAATTACAAAAGACAAGTTTATTAAATAACGAGAGAAAGGAAATATTATTTTATGATCTTTAATTTTTCACTTTATATACAGTTATTTTTGAATGCGATGCCTTATTTGCGTTCTAAAAATTTACCACGAGCAAACGCACACAGTTTGAGCAATACCTTATTAACTGTTTGCTTAAATTCTTTCCCACTCAGGCTGAGCCCATATGCGTTTTAGACAGGAAGATGAGTGAAGTCTTGACATCACCCCCCAACTTCGCTATGCGCCCGAAAGTCGTGAATTGATTTTAACGTTAGGCGAAGTTAAATGAGATATTTAAGTCGTTGCGGATAAACAAGCTACAGTCCCGCTTCTGTTTTGGTTTTTTGGTAAAAAATTTATCGTTTGTTACACTTTGAGTTAAGGCACGGCCTTAAGGGGAAGCCTTCATTATGCGCCATACAGTGCATCAACCTCGCCATTTTGGATGCGCTTATTGATTCGCAACAAACTACTATGCGCAATCACTAACACTTCTTGCATATTCTCATAACAGCGTCGATCATTTTTACCGTAAGCAAAAAAGGTCAAGGTAACTTGATGACCCATACCGCCAGTATCAGGTTTACTACCCAAGACTAAATAACAGGTCGGCGATTGCGATAAACAGAGAGCGCCAGCTTTAAATCCGGGTTTGCTTGCAGATATCTGTAACAGCAGATTTTGCATCAACCAAGCAATACTTTTCGCCTGACAGTTCTCCGGGATATCACGAAACAAGATCATTAACCGTGCACTGCACTTTTTCGCGTAAGGATATTGCTGATCAGGATTATCTTCTGTTGGATTAAACACGCAATCGTTACTTTCCAATAACGAATGCGGGCTATTGATCCATTCTATCAGTGCATAAAACTGTTCCACAAACCCCCACTTTTTGAAGGGAATAAGATCTTCGAGAGCGCTGCGGACTAACTTAGGTTGTTTCTTAAAGTCCATATAGACACTGGCATCATCCGCTACCATACTCGTCCAGGGGTGTGATCTTAATGCTGAGTTATCAATCTGCTTGGAAATAAAAGCGTCCACAGTTGCTGCCTTTGTTTGGGTATATATGATTAGGAACTCAATTTTAGCATTAAAATGCCGATGCTCATTAAAAATCCCCACCTGATTTTAATGACCATAATATGAACTGCTCGTTGGGTTGGTTCACGCGCTAAAGCTTCAATAACGGATTTTGCAGAATTTTAAATATGGGCCACAGTGCTTATTGCGCTCTGCAGGTTGTGCCATACATTTTGGATTTTTTGGATTTTAGAGAGGCTTTTTTAATCCACCAATGAAGGCCTTTTAGTGCCCTTTGCGTTGCGTAGTAACTACATAACTAACACAAAAAGGCCCTTCTTTTTTCTATGCAATCAGATAAAACTCTGAAATAAAATAGATCTTTCGTCGATTCAAAAGATCCACACCCAAATCAAATCGGCACTACGTTAGTAGCACACGGCCCCTTCTGGCCTTGTCCGACTTCAAATTCCACCTTCTGGCCTTCATCGAGCGTTGCATAACCACCCGTCTTAATTTCTGAGTGATGCACGAACAGATCTTTCCCTCCATCATCTGGAGTGATGAAACCGAACCCTTTGTCTGCATTAAACCATTTTACTGTACCCATACTCATACCGTACTCTCCACTTTTGGTTAATATTAGCTTTATCGCAGTATTCTGTTCCTCTGCAATAACTTAAAAAGATAGCAGATGCGTAAACTCGGAAATGCCCGTCGTCTGCTGTCCCTAAACGGATATTCGACTGCGTACTTACCAATACCCATTTGCTATCAAATAAATTGTAGTTCACTGCAAAAAAAAATGAAATAAAACAGTTAATTAAGCTCACTTAAAATTATAAACATAAAATTGAAGTGACTAAATCAACTGGCCGCTACTATGCTCACTTCCAGAAATTAGCTAGCGTAAGTATTTTAATCAAATTGATCTTTAATCATGATTCATATCATAAAACCACTTTTAATTTTATTTTTAATCGATTTTAAGATGCGATTTTTGTAAATTAAACCTAAAGTAATTGCCAATGTGTATTTTTTATGTGGTTTCATTTTAATTTGCAAGATGAAAGGGCATTAGGAGGAATAGCTTTGAATATTTACAAAAACAGAAAAGTTGCCGTACAGTTAAAAATCATTATCACTTTTTGCCTGTTACTTGGCTTTTCATCTATCTCGATTATGGTATATAAAAACGTATCAGAGGTTGTACTTAAGCGTACCATGCAGGAACAACAATCAAAGTTGGATGCCTTGGCGAGAACTATCTCCAGTCAATTCGGTATCTATCTAGAAAACGCCCGTAAGCTTGAAGCTACTTTTCAAAACTCCTACTTAAAGGGATTAACCTTTAAAACGCAAGAGGTTCTTTTTGAAGGACAAAGATTAAAAGATGCTACTTTAAATGGCCGAACAATGATTAATAATTTCCAAGCAATTGATCAGTTTTACCAAGATACAGGTGCCATTTCTACTTTGTTTTTAAAATCTGAAGATGATTTTCTACGCGTTGCCACTTCATTAAGAAAACCGGACGGCACGCGAGCAGTCGGTACCATGCTTGGCGAAAATCACCCGGGTTATAAGCAATTAAAAAGTGGTCAGGCTTATTATGCCAAGGTAACACTATTCGGACATGATTATCTTACCTATTATGCCCCAATTGTTGATCATAATGCGGATGTAATGGCGCTTTCATTTATTGGTATCCCTATTGATGATGCAACTCAAAGCGTGTTTGATAATTTAGCCAATATTGGATGGGGTGACACCGGGGTTAGTTTTGTCGTCAGTAATCAACCATCTGATTTAGGGAATTATGTATACCACCCTAACACCTCCAGTAAAATGTCGATTTTTGACCTACAAGATGCGTCCGGTAATTTCCCTGTAAAAGAAATTTTCAATAAAGCTCAAGGGGGCGTCACTTTTAATGAAAAAGTAAATGGGCAAATAGAAGAAAAATATCTAATTTTCACTGAAGTAAAGGGCTGGAATTGGAAATTATTTGGTGGGACTTATGTTTCGGAGATAACCAAAGAAAGTAAAGAACTTTTGCTGACCATTGTAATTATTTCATTAATTGGCGCGATTTTAACACTGATCATAATGAGCTTTTTTGTTCGCAAAATGATCAGCCCGTTAACAATATTAAGTGGTTATATGGCTCGTTTAGGTGATGGCGAAGTTAGTTTTTCAGTAGGAAAAACCAACCATAAATCACATAATGAAGTAGACAAATTAACCCATGCCGTGTCGTTAATGGCAACAAAATTAAATGGTTTAGTTGCCAATATTCGTTTAACCAGCGAAGATATGCATAAACAATCCAATAACATAGCAAGTGATGCTGAAATCACTTTAAGTAAATCAAACATGCAGCAAGATCAAATTGATCAAGTTGTAACCGCTATTGAGGAGATAGCCGCAACAGCATTGTCCTCAGCGCACCAAATCGAAGAGATAGCATCGAGTGTCAATCTAGCAAAGTCAGATTCCAAGTCCGGATCAGAATTAGTTACTCAGATGAAAGATGAAATCACAGCGCTTAATAATCAACTTCACCAATCAACCGATGCAATTAATCAAGTCAGTCTGGAGAGTGATAATATTCAATCGGTAACACGTATGATTGATGAAATTGCTGAGCAGACAAATCTATTAGCTTTGAATGCTGCGATTGAAGCCGCGCGGGCCGGTGAACACGGGCGTGGCTTTGCTGTTGTTGCTGATGAGGTAAGAACTTTGGCTGCTAGAACGCAGGAATCAGTTAATGAGGTCGTTAAGATAATGGAACAGTTAAAACTCTCTACTGAAAGTGCTGTTGCAATGATGAATGAAAGCGAATCTAAAAGTGAGATAGTGACTTCACATGCAACACTGGTTGGAAAAGCATTAGCAAACATTGCCAACCAAATTGAAATTATCGCGGCGCAGTCTGATGCGATAGCAGCTACTTCAGAAGAGCAGGCCTTAGTGACCCGAGAGATTTCAGCTAATGCGAGTAAAATAAGTACACTCAATAGCGATAATCACAAAACAGCCACTAAAACGGCAAATAGAGCAACTGAGATGCATAAATTATCAGAAAGCTTAAATGAACAGGTTTCTTATTTTAGTTAACCTCAGATAGCCTTAGCTATAGTGGCCAAGTTTATTTGGCCACTATAGATGAAAAATATAACTGAGCTTGAGAATATCAGTTAAACCGAAATTACCCACCTGTTTCTGACTTTTAGCCACCACTTAAACCAAAATATCGAGTTGAAACGAGCGCCGGCGATACTTGCATGAGCGCCTTTCATAGCAATTAAAATGCGGTTTTAAATTTTTACGGCGCTCGCTGTAGCACCTGTGCTCTTCTAAGTAGCAGCCATTGACCTCTACGGTGTCAATCACATTGATATATTGAGGAGACTGATTCATATTGATAACCTCAACGTTATCGCTTGGGTTAATTTTACCAAGCACCCTCTCATGCTATTAATTATAGTTTATTTTTATACTTATTTTACACCTGTTTTAACCACAGATAAGCAACAACAGTAATATTTGAGTCAACAATGAGCCGAGAATTAGCGAGCGTGGAGATTTTGGGGCTGTTTAAAATCACCTGATAAATGATCACTGTTTTGCCGAAAATAGCGGCTCAAGATAGTTTGTTTTTTATCACCAGGAACTTATAGGCACATACGACCTTAGCTTTTTATCTATTTTATTTTAAATAACCTAGCTAAGCTTTTTAATGCCTAATACAGCTTAGGATTTGGAGTAAATAATTTTGGCGAAAGGGGAATAATAGCAACAAATCCATGGCTAAGATTAACCGTCCATAACAGGATAAAATAAGCAAAAAAAAATGGCAAACCCGTAAAGGTTTACCATTTTCTTAAATATAAATTTAGCTCTATGTAGAAGCTAAAATATCACAGCAAATTAAAGCGCTACGATATTTTCTGCATTAGGACCTTTTGGACCTTGAGTTACAGTGAATTCTACTTTTTGGCCTTCATCTAAAGTTTTGAAACCTTCGCTAGCGATAGCGCTGAAGTGAGCGAATACATCTGGACCAGATGCTTGCTCGATGAAACCAAAACCTTTAGATTCG
>NZ_JBLIEK010000119.1:0-10812 GCF_047632995.1 Psychromonas sp. | reverse complement strand
TATAACCCCTGCCTTTTTACATTTCAGTCTTCTCCACCTCGTCTTTAACTTACTTTGGTGGTGGCAATTGGCTGGTGTTGTTGAAAAAGAGCATGGCAAACTACGCTTAATCGGACTTTTCCTGTTTAGCGCAGGAGCATCTAACCTTGCGCAATATTATTTAGTTAGCCCCTATTTTGGCGGATTAAGCGGTGTTGTTTATGCTTTGGTTGGTTACTGCTGGTTATTTGGTTTATTAAATAAAAGTAGCAAGGTTAATTTACCCAACGCCTATTTTTTATTTTTACTTGCTTGGCTAGGGTTGGGATTTGTTAATATATTACCGGTTAATGTCGCTAACTATGCCCATCTAATTGGCTTGCTGGCAGGATTGGCTTTAGCCGTTATTTTTTCAAGGATCAAAGTGTAATGTTTCCGGCTAAGCAGCCGGAATTAGAAGGTTGGCGGTTACTGATACAAGTATTTGGTAAAGAGCAGAGCTTCAACAGGTTTTGTACCAGTTTCTGCATATAACAGATCATTTATTTCGACTAAACAACGTTGGCGAATATTATCTCGATCAGTCACTGATTTTACCATATCTTCATTTTGCTCACCGAATATGGTAATAATTTTATCCCGAATCAGTGGCTCATGGTTTTCCAATACGGCATAGTTGGCTTTTGAGATCACCATTAATTCTACAGTGACTCGCACAAAACCGATTCGTTTACCGGGTTTAATATAATTAGTGATAATATCAGGCTCAATTAAGAAATACTGATAATCATCTTTTATTTCCTCAGTAACCTCCTCATCAGCAAAGAGCGTTGTGGAGAAGAGAGAGAAGCAAAGCACACAAAATAGCGCTTTTTTAAACATGATTATTTCCTTTTAACAAAGATGACCAATTCAATTTGTGAGTGCTACAATAGCAAAATATTTGTACTTTTTCCTCTTCGCGAGTTAAAAAAAACATCCATAATTAAAGGTCACTATGCTCACTCACCTGTTTCCGCTTGGCTCAATACCTTGGCTTGTTGAAATCAAACCTGAACAGTGTCCCGAAAAAATAGCGTCATGGCTATATGATAAGCGTTCGCTAACTAAAAAATTAGAACGCTTATGCCGACAGTTTTCCGTTCAAGTCAGGCAGCAAACAATAGTAAACGTCCCCGATCATTCACTTTCCGGCTATTTCAGCAATGAAACGAAAATACTCGTCCGCGAAGTTTTTTTATATTGCGATAACCTTCCAGTGGTTTTTGCGCAAACAGAAATTCCACTTAGCACTCTAACAGAGCAGCAAGCACAACTGGCAGAGATCGGTTCGCAATCGCTGGGTAACATATTGTTTCAAGATCCGAGTATGAAACGGGGGGCAATTGAAATTGCACAATTGACAGATAAATCAATGCTGGCGCCCATCTCCCCTGAGTTCAAGCAAAATTACGATCATCCGCTTTGGGCAAGGCGTTCTCTTTTTTATCTAAATGATAATCCCCTGTTAGTGAGTGAACTATTTTTACCCGCTGCAACTATCTATTTAAGATGAGCGATTTAGCATGAGTTACTTCTGCAAAAAAAAATTACACGCTTATGCGCAACTGATGCGTATTGATAAGCCGATCGGCACGCTGTTACTGTTATGGCCAACGCTATGGGCACTGTGGATTGCAGCGCAAGGTTTTCCAGATTTGGAAATCTTGCTTGTATTCGCGACAGGGGTACTGCTAATGCGCAGTGCCGGTTGTGTGATTAATGATTTTGCGGACAGAAATATTGATGGTTTTATTGAACGTACTAAACAGCGTCCGCTGCCATCGGGTCGAGCCAGCAACAAGGATGCTATTGCGCTGTTTTTAACACTCGTTATTCTTGCCTTCTTGTTAGTGCTAACGCAGAACAAGCTAACCATTGAGCTTTCAATTGTCGCTATTTTGCTGGCATTTTGCTACCCCTTTATGAAACGCATTACCTATCTTCCGCAGTTTATCTTAGGTGTCGCTTTTAGCTGGGCGATTCCAATGGCCTATGCGGCACAAGCAGATCAATTACCACCTGTTGTCTGGCTTCTATTTGTGATTAATATTCTTTGGACAATTGCTTACGACACGCTTTATGCGATGGTCGACAGGGATGATGATTTAAAAATTGGCGTGAAATCAACGGCTATATTATTTGCCCAATATGACACGTTAATCGTCGCTCTGTTACAGCTTTCCTGTCTGCTTTTATTGCTTTTATTAGGTTGGATAGAATCGTTAAGTTGGATCTATTTCAGTGGGGTATGTGCAGTTTTAGGTTTATTTATTAAGCAGCAGATGATGATAAAAGAGCGTGATAAAAAGGCTTGTTTTAAAGCCTTTTTAGATAATAACTATGTGGGGTTCATTATTTTTATCGCGCTTTTTTTAAGTTATTTGTAACTCATTTTCAAGCAGTTTGTTAACAGCCCGGTCCACATTCCATACATTCGCTAATCATCATAGAGCCGAGTTTCAATTTAGCATTGAGATCACGCAAAGCAGTTCGCAAGCCTTCCTCTATCACCGGATGGTAAAAAGGCATCTCCAGCATCTGTGCAATGGTCATTCTATTTTGATGTGCCCATGCTAAAAGATGTGCGAGATGCTCGGCTTGCGGGCCAATCATTTCTGCACCTAAAAAACGCCCGGTACCATGTTCACCATAAATATTCAGCAGCCCTCTGTTTTTCAGAATAACACGGCTACGACCTTGCCCCTCAAAGGAAACAGTCCCAGTTTCAAAACAGTTACATCCAGTATACTTAGCGCTAACCTGTTTATGAGTTAACCCCACCATGGCAAGCTGAGGATCGGTAAAAACGGCAGCAATGGGTGAACGGCGTAATCCCACGCGAATGTTGGGGTATACCGCTGCGTTACTGCCCGCTATTTTTCCTTGATCCGCCGCTTCATGAAGCAGTGGAATTTGATTGCTGGCATCCCCTGCTATAAAGATAGAAGGCACCGATGTTTGCATGGTAAAAGGATCTGCAATCGGCACGCCACGTGCATCCTTTTCAATGGTGATTTTATCCAAGCCTAACTTATCAATATTGGGAAAACGCCCGGTCGCCGCTAATAGATACTCAACTTCGACAACTTGCTCCTCGCCCTGCTTATCTAGATAAGTAATTTCAACCAACTCGCCCTTACGCAACATGGTTTTTACATGGGCATCCGCATCTAAATAAAACTCTTCAGAAAATGTTTTTTGCGCATACGCCATCACGCTAGGATCAGTAAACGGGCCAACTTGTCCGCCCATACCAAACATCAATACTTTCACCCCTAAGCGATGTAATGACTGACCGAGCTCTAATCCGATCACACCAGGGCCAAAGACAGCAATCGTTTTTGGTAAATCGGTCCAATTAAACACGTCATCATTGATAATCAACTTGTCACCAAGCTCATTCCAGATACCCGGATAGATAGGGCGAGAGCCTGTTGCTATCACAACTCTCTGGGCATCTAATAAGGTATGGTCACCTATCTGTAACTGTGTCTCACTAGTAAAGGTAGCGTTACCTAAAAGCTTATCGTGTGCAGGGATCCCCTCCACCGCATCAACGACAAAGCCAACAAAACGATCGCGCTCATCACGGATCCGCTGCATCACTTTTTGGCCATCAACACGTATTTCACCGTCAATAAAGACGCCAAATGGCGCAGTATGAGCCGCGTTATGCGCCGCGTCTGCAGCCGCAATTAATAATTTGCTTGGCATACAACCAACACGTGCACAGGTGGTGCCGAATTGTGCACCCTCAATCAGCACTACTGAATCGGTTTTTTCTTTGGCTGCGCGGTATGCTGCAAGTCCTGCTGTTCCGCCGCCAATCACTGCAACTTCTACTTTCAGGTGTTTCATTGCCACTCCAAATTCACTTAACTTAATGAAATTTTTATTAAAAAAAAAGCGCAACTTTCTTACTGAAAATGCGCTTCAAAATTAATTTAATAGTAATGTTTTACCGTTCTATTAACCTTTAACGTAAGCGATCACTGCATCACTATCGCCAAGGTGTTTGCCATCAACGAATAACTGCGGAAAAGTTGTTTCTCCGGTTACCGCTCTTAGACTAACGCTGGTTGCATCTTTACCTAAAACGATCTCTTCAAAAGCGATATTTTTCTCTTTTAAAGCGTCTTTAGCTTTTGCGCAGAAAGGACAACCCGGTTTAGTAAACAGGGTCACGGCAGAAGGTGCTTTTGCATTTGGATTGATGTAGTTAAGCATGGTATCTGCATCAGACACTTCAAACGGGTCGCCCGGTTGATTAGGCTCGATAAACATTTTATCAATCACACCATCTTTTACTAACATACTGTAACGCCAGCTGCGTTTGCCAAAACCGAGATCGCTTTTATCAACCAGCATTCCCATACCTTCGGTGAAAGTACCGCTACCATCTGGCACTACTGTGATATTTTCAGCTTCTTGGTCGGCAAGCCAAGCATTCATAACAAAGGTATCATTAACGGCCAGGCAGATAACATCATCAATACCATTGCCTTTTAATACCCCAGCCAATTCATTGTAACGAGGCAGATGTGCTGAAGAACAGGTGGGTGTATAAGCACCGGGCAGAGCAAAAACCACGACTGTTTTGCCTGCAAATAGTTCGTCTGTAGTAATATTTACCCATTGATCGCCTTGGCGAGTTGGGAAAGTAACTGTTGGGACTCTTTGACCTTCAATATTTTCTAACATTTTCTGCTCCTAATAATTAACATTAAATTTGTAAAGTATTGTGCTTATCTTTTAGTTTGAACAAGCCGTTAACTTGTTTCGATGCAGTAATTATGGACACAAATTATTAATAGGTAAAATCGTTTGTAATTATCGCATCAATCGGTTTTGCTGATGATTACTATTTAATAGTAAAAAATTTAATAGTAAAAAAATTTTATACGGTTCAAATAATGACTTATGTGAGATAAAGATGAACTGCTTGTTAAACAAGCAGTTAACTTTAGAGGTGAGTTGCGAAAAATGCAAGGCCGACTTAGCATTACCTGTTAACAGAACAATGACTGAGGATATTCCTCTTAACGCTCATTGCGAATAGTTTTAATGATTTCGCTCGTTGAACAGCCCTCTTCAAACTGTAAAACACGCACCTCACCACCATTAGCAATCACTTCAGCGCCGCCGGCTATCTCTTCAGGTTTGTAATCACCACCTTTAACGAGCAGATCGGGCAAAATATCTGCAATTAAACGTTGCGGCGTCTCTTCACAAAATTCAATTACCCAATCGACAGCGCCGAGTCCAGCTAATACAGCCATACGGCGATCCACCGGATTTACCGGACGCCCTTCACCTTTTAAATTTCGTACTGACTGATCGCTATTTACCGCAACGATCAAGCGTTGTCCTTGTTCGCGAGCCGTATTTAAATAGGAAACATGCCCGGCATGTAAAATATCAAAACAACCATTGGTCATCACCACCTTTTCACCGCGATGCTGAGCCAGCTTAACAGCAAGTTTTAACTGCTCCTGCGACAACACACCAAAACCTATCTCTTGCTGAGAGTAAACCGCATTAGCCAGCTCAATGGTATTGACTGTTGATGTACCAATTTTACCGACAACAACTCCCGCAGCAGCATTTGCTAACGTACAGGCATGCTCAAATGAACTACCCGCTGCCAATGACGATGCCAAGACAGAAATAACCGTATCGCCCGCCCCCGTTACATCATAAACTTCCTGCGCTTGTGTCGGCAGATGAAATGCGTCCTGACCGGCGCGTATTAAGGTCATGCCATTTTCACTGCGCGTGACTAATAATGCTTGAAAATCAAATTTTTTAATTAAAGCTAAACCACGTTCAACTAATTCTTGTTCATTTTTACAATGCCCGACAACCGCTTCAAATTCAGATAAATTAGGGGTCAATAGGGTCGCACCACGGTACTTTTCAAAATCAGATCCTTTCGGATCAACCAGTACACTTGCACCCGCTTTTTTAGCAAGCTGAATCATAGCCTGCACATCAGCCAGTGAACCTTTATTATAATCAGATAAAATAACCACGCTCATTTGCTGCGCTAAACTGGCTTGCATTTTTTGTAAGATGGGCGCGCTATCAACATCGTGAAACGCTTCTTCAAAATCTAGCCGTAACATTTGCTGGTGACGACTTAACACGCGTAATTTGGTGATCGTCGGAAAATCGCTGAGCGTCACAAAATCAGTCGTGACATGAACTGATTGCAATCCCTTGACCAGTGCACGCGCAGGTTCATCATCACCCACTAAACCAATTAATGTTGCTTTGCCACCCAGTGCCGCAACATTTAACGCCACATTAGCGGCGCCGCCGGGACGCTCTTCGATCTCCTCGACTTTAACAATAGGAACAGGCGCCTCAGGAGAGATCCGTACTGTCGGGCCATGCCAGTATCTATCTAACATGACATCGCCAACCACTAATACATGTGCGTTTTCATACTCTGGTAATGTTATTTTCATGTTATTTATCATCTTCTTTAATCTAAATAGTTTTCGATAGTATAAACATTAAGATTATCATAACCGCTGCAAAATCACATTTTCAATCATTCGTCATTATCACAATTGACGAAGATCATAGGAAGAAAAACAGATGCTTACAAAAAAACAGCAGAAACCTATACTGTTAGCCTCAAACTACGGCAGGCTTAGTAATTCGCCTCAACGAATAGTTTGACCATAACTTAATAAAAGAGAGAGTGCCGCTTATGCTAACCCTATTATGCGTTGATAGTGATTCACAGCGTCTTGCACAAATAAAACAAGATCTTCTGCCCTTAAGCGCACGTTTGACCTTTATTGAGGCAACAAATTTACAACAAGCTGAAAAGTTAATATTACAAGAAAAGCAAAATATAGCCTTAATATTATCGGCTCAAACACTCAGTGATGGTGATGCTATTTCTATTTTCAAACGCTCGCAATGTAATTTAATTCGTAAAATTGTGTATGCTGCCACTCCTTGCATAGAGAAGCTAACCGCATGCATTAATCAAGGGCATATAGATTATTTTTTACAGCTCCCCTACCAAGCGAAAGAACTGACCCAGATTGTACAAACGCAAATGAGCAGTTATAAAATATACCATCAGCAGCGAACCTATTTACCAAACAGTATTGTTGATAGAACCTGTCTATTAGATAAACCCGAACTTTCCAACTCAACAAATTTTCAAGACAGGTTTCTTGATTATTCACTTTACAGTGACTCTGAACTCTCCAATTTAGTCATTAAATCGTTATACAAAGTATTAGAAGAGAAAGATGAGCATAATGTACGACGCCGTTATAGCGCTAACCACTTGCTCACGCGAGAAGGAGAAAAAAACCGTTTTCTTTGGTTTATTACCAAAGGTGAAGTATTGCTTAGAAAGCGTAATGCACATGGGGAAATGCAGGATATAACCATTATGCAAGCGGGCACGATGGTTGGAGGTATGTCATTTTTAACCGAAGAAGCCGCTTTTAGCACAGGCATAACCTTAGTTCCAACCGAGGTTTTAAAAGTAGATAACGCAATTTTTTCCCAAATAATGCAGTCAAACTCAGCACTACTTGCCCCCTTTACCAATCTTTTATTACGCAATTTCAATCGCCGCCTACAGCACAGCATCTCCACTGAGCTGGCACTGCAAGAAACGCTGCAATCTTTGGATGTTGCCCATAATCAATTAGTCGAAAGTGAAAAAATGGCTGTGTTAGGGCAATTAGTGGCAGGGGTTGCACACGAACTTAATAATCCTGTTGCCGCTATTTTACGCGGTTCAGAAACATTAATCAGCCTTATTTCGACGCTTATTGGCTATGATAATAGAAGTGAATTTTCTTTACTTGCGCAAAAAACATTGCGCCAAGGCTTAACCCTGATCCCCCTTTCTACTTCAGAAATTCGTCAACGCACAAACATACTACAGGCAACCATCAAAGATAAAAAACTGGCTAAACAGTTAGTGAATATGAATTTAGATAATTTAAATATCCCGCTTGCAAATAATCTAAATTTCCAAGAAACCATTTCGCTATTAAGTAAATATCATCAGGCAGGCACTATTTTGCGCAACAGCAATGCCTGCGCGGCACGTATTGCCGATTTAGTTAAGAGCTTAAAACACTATGCAGGGCAAGATAGCGAGAGATCCGCTCCCACCAATATCCACGAGGGGTTAGAAGAAACGCTGATTATTTTTGAAAACAGACTGAAAAACTATAACGTTATTAAAGAGTATCAAGATTTACCCGATATTGACTGCCATCCGATTGAATTACAGCAAGTCTGGACCAATATTATTTCCAATGCGATTGATGCTACAGACGGTAAAGGTTTACTTAAAATATCGACGGTAAACCTGCCCTATGATGAAAATCCCAGTATTCAGGTCATTATCGAAGATGACGGTCCTGGCATTCCTGACCATATCAAAGCTAAAATATTTGAGCTAAATTACACCACTAAAAGAGAAGGTAATTTTGGCTTAGGTATTGGTTTGACCATCTGCGCGCAGATTATTAACTGCCACAATGGATTTATAGAGATTGAGTCTGAAGTCGGTAAATTTAGCCGTTTTATCGTCACGCTGCCAGTTTTCAACCCGCATATAGAAAGTAAAAATTGCTCTTGAATAGCCAAGCGATAGTGCTGTTATCTCTATTTTTCTAGAACAAAATACTGTCGATAAAGATGCAGGGGTAATTAGAAGAAGAGATTGACCTTTTATATTAATTAACAGCTAAAAAAAAAGCTCGCAATCTGCGAGCTTTTTCAGCAAAAGCCAATCTAAAGAGGCCTTGCTATATAGCAATCTGACAAAAAATTACTTCTTCTTACCAAGCTTCTCTTTAATACGAGCTTTTTTACCAGTAAGTTCACGTAAGTAGTACAGTTTAGCTTGGCGAACCACACCGCGACGTTTAACTTCAACGCTTCCTACAATTGGGCTGTGAGTTTGGAATACACGCTCAACACCTTCACCATTCGACGAGATTTTACGAACTGTGAAAGCTGAGTGTAAACCACGGTTACGCTTAGCGATAACAACACCTTCAAATGCTTGAAAACGCTCTTTTTCACCTTCTTTTACGCGAACGCGTACAACGACATTATCACCTTGTGAAAATTTAGGGATATCAGTACGCATTTGTTCTTTTTCAATTGCTTGTATAATATTGCTCATTTTAATACCTTTGTTACCTAGTTAGCCAATAACATCGCTGGTTAGTTGGAGTCACTTTCCAGTGCAGCAAGCAATTTAGCTTGCTCGTCAGTCAGAGCTAGGTTGTTTAATAAATCAGGACGTCGATATTTCGTGCGTTGCAGTGATTGCTTTAATCGCCAAAGACGAATTTTTTCATGATCACCGCTCAATAATACACTTGGCACTTGCTTCCCCTCTAACACCTCAGGACGCGTATAGTGTGGGCAATCAAGCAATCCATCCGCGAAGGAGTCCTGCTCGGCTGATAACACATGACCTAAAACACCCGGCACAAAACGTACCACGGCATCAATTAAAATCATGGCTGGCAACTCACCACCACTTAAAACATAATCACCGACTGACCATTCTTCGTCAACCAGGCTTTCTATTAAACGCTCATCTACACCCTCATAACGTCCAGCTACCAAAATCAAAGCATCGATGCTTGATAATGATTGCGCGCTACAATGATCTAAACGCTGTCCTTGAGGAGAAAGGTAAATCACCTTTGCCTCGTGTCCTGCTTCCTTGGCAGCCTGTTTGGCAGTTAAAATAGCATCCCGTAAAGGTTGTACCATCATTAACATACCAGGCCCGCCACCATAGGGACGATCATCGACCGTTCTATGTTTATCTAATGTGAAATCACGCGGATTCCAACATTGTATTGATAGCAGGTTATTTTTTACCGCTCGACCTGTCACCCCATTTTCGCTAATGGCCCGGAACATATCCGGGAAGAGGCTTACAACCCCAATCCACATCGCTTTTCTCCCAGGGCAATCAGAAATCAGCTTCCCAATTAACTTCAATTAATTTGTTTGTAATATCTATATTAGAAATTACTTGCTGTTCGATAAACGGAATTAACCGTTCTTTTTGTCCAAAAGCATCGTTCGAGTTGGCTTTAACAACAAGCACATCATTTGAGCCTGTTTGCATCATCTCGGTGACAACACCTAGATCGTAACCTTTGTCAGTTTTAACCTGACACCCGACTAAATCGCGCCAGTAGAAATCATCTTCCAATTCAGGAAGTCTTTTGGGGTCAATGAACAGCTCCAAACCCACTAAGGCTTGCGCTTCTTCTCTGACATCAAATCCTACTATTTTTGCAACAAAACCATTAGTGTGACGTCTCCAATCCGTTATCTCAACTTCTTGAAACTGTCCTTTTGATTTCATTAACAGTGGCTTATATTCAAAAATACTCTCAGCATCATCGGTGTAGGAGTGGACTTTTAACCAGCCTTTGATGCCGTGAACCGCACCAAATTTACCCATTACAATTGGCTCTGCTTTTTCGCTCACCTAATTCTCCTCACCAAACTGCAATTATGCAGCTACAGCGTTGTCTTTTACTAATTTAGCAACACGATCACTCAGCTGTGCGCCAAGACCAACCCAATGGTTGATGCGATCTGTATCTAAACGTAATTTTTCTGCTTTACCTTGTGCAGTAGGGTTAAAAAAACCTACTCTTTCAAGGAAACAACCGTCACGCGGGCTACGGCTATCAGTTACTACCACTTGGTAGAATGGGCGTTTTTTAGCGCCACCACGAGCTAAACGAATAGTTACCATAT
>NZ_JBLIEK010000118.1:0-10841 GCF_047632995.1 Psychromonas sp. | reverse complement strand
CAGTTCGTGCAATGTATCCATAATGACGCACTAACCGCGCTGGTTAAATTGCCGGGTGTGGGAAAAAAGACCGCTGAGCGGTTAGTGGTGGAGATGAAGGATCGCCTTAAAAACTGGGTCGGTTCAGACTTATTGACACCAGACTCAGAAAAAATGGACTTTGAACATACTGTTATTACTGATAATGATAATGCTAAAGATGAAGCGATAAGTGCATTGATCGCGTTAGGTTATAAACCTGCAGTCGCAGAAAAAGTGATTAAGAAAATTTATCAGGATGGTATGGATTGTGAGTCTCTGATCCGCAGTTCACTTAAAAGCATGGTATAAAAATGATTGAAGAAGATCGCCTTATTTCTGGCACGGAAAAAGTTGATGACACGTTTATTGACCGTGCAATTCGTCCTAAATTATTAGCCGATTATGAAGGTCAGCCACAGGTTAATACGCAGATGGAGATTTTTATCGAAGCTGCGCGGCAACGTAATGAAGCACTGGATCATCTGCTTATTTTTGGCCCGCCAGGATTGGGTAAAACCACGCTGTCGCATATCGTTGCTAACGAACTTAATGTAAATATCAAAACCACTTCCGGACCTATTTTAGAAAAAGCAGGCGATTTGGCTGCACTATTAACAAATCTTGAAGAAAATGATGTGTTATTTATTGATGAAATACACAGGTTAAGTCCCATTGTTGAAGAAATTTTATATCCGGCGATGGAAGATTATCAGCTTGATATCATGATTGGGGAAGGGCCGGCCGCGCGCTCGATTAAACTCGATTTACCTCCCTTTACACTCATTGGAGCAACCACGCGTGCCGGATCGTTAACCTCACCACTGCGCGACCGTTTTGGCATTGTCCAGCGACTTGAGTATTACGATCTGAAATCATTAACCCATATAGTGCAGCGCAGTGCCAGACACCTTGGGTTGACTATGGACAGATCGGGGGCAATTGAAATGGCTAAGCGTGCGCGCGGTACGCCACGTATTGCCAACCGTTTGTTACGTAGAGTACGAGATTACGCGCAGGTAAAAAAAGTAACGATGATCAATGATGATATCGCCAAACAAGCGCTGGATATGCTTGAAGTAGATAATCAAGGTTTTGATTATATGGATAGAAAACTGCTGATGGCAATCTTAGATACTTTTCAGGGGGGCCCCGTTGGCTTAGATAATTTAGCGGCCGCCATTGGCGAAGAGAAAGAAACCATTGAAGATGTACTGGAGCCGTACTTGATTCAGCAGGGATTTTTACAACGTACTCCAAGGGGACGGATAGCGACTAACCGAACTTATCTGCACTTCGGTTTTGATAAACCTCAATCATAAAATAATCGGCAGTGATAGCGTATTATTGTTGCCAATTATCTCCCGCTTCCTGTTGCTAAAGTAGGGCCGCAGACTCCACCGAGTAATCTCATTATGCCAATAAAACATTCCTCTATTTGCTAAATCTGGATATTAATAGCAAGATTAAAAGCTTGATCCAAGTCAAGTTTTTAAGTATAAATAAGCAAATACTAATTATAAGTGATTGATGTTAATGACGTGTTAAAAAACGCTCTGCGCCCGCGTGGTAATTAACATTCGCTTAACAATTGAGTCTGTTTTTTGTGCTGGAATTGACAATGTTCAAAACATGGTTACCGCTGGAAGGCATTTTTTCGATTCCGTTAATAATTAAAGTGATGGTGATCTTTACTATTAAATATTTCTATTTTTCTAATCCGGTGCCTTTTAATGAAGATCATCTGTTTGCTGAGGTAACTTAGATAGAAAAAACGCAATCGGCGAAGTCAGCACAATAACGCAGTCAAAACAGAATAAAACGGTTAGCAGTTTACAATTTTTTAACTTAGGAGAAAACAATGGATGACATAGTTGATTTGTCGCGATTTCAATTTGCAATGACTGCCATGTACCACTTTTTATTTGTGCCGCTTACCCTTGGTTTGGCATGGATGTTAGTGATCATGGAATCACTGTATGTGATGACTAAAAAAGAAGTTTACAAGGATATGACCAAGTTTTGGGGCAAGTTATTTGGTATTAACTTTGCGATCGGCGTGACCACCGGATTAACCATGGAGTTCCAGTTTGGCACTAACTGGGCTTATTATTCGCATTATGTGGGTGATGTCTTTGGAGCCCCGCTGGCGATAGAAGGGATGATGGCTTTCTTTTTGGAATCAACATTTGTTGGACTGTTTTTCTTCGGTTGGGACAGACTGACTAAATTACAGCATCTTGCGTCTACATGTTTAGTTGCGCTTGGTTCAAGTATGTCTGCGTTATGGATTCTGATTGCAAACGGTTGGATGCAGAACCCAGTTGGTGCAGAATTTAACTACGAAACCATGCGTATGGAAATGACCAGCTTCACCGAACTTGTATTTAATCCGGTTGCGCAAGTTAAGTTTGTTCATACCGTTGCATCTGGTTATGTCGCGGGCGCAATGTTTGTATTGGCGATCAGTTCTTATTATCTACTTAAAGGGCGTGATATCCCTTTTGCTAAACGCTCTTTCGCGATTGCTGCTGCATTTGGTACTGCAGGGATTTTATCAACAATTGTATTGGGTGATGAAAGTGGTTATGAAGTGGGTGATGTACAGAAAGTAAAATTAGCCGCGATTGAGTCTGAGTGGGAAACACACCCAGCACCGGCCGCTTTTAATTTGATTGGCCTGCCGAATCAAGAAGAGCAGCGCACTGACTATGCGATTAAGATACCTTATGCACTAGGTATTATCGCGACACGTTCAATTGACAAACAAGTGATCGGCCTTAAAGACTTGATGGTTCAGCATGAACTGCGTATTCGTAACGGTATGATAGCGTATGGCTTGTTACAAAAATTACGTTCGGGTGATAAATCTGAACAGAATATTGCCGCCTTTGAAGCGACTAAAATTGACCTGGGTTATGGATTACTACTTAAAAGATATGCCCCTGATGTGATAGATGCCAGCGAAGAGCAAATTCAGATGGCGGTAAATGACAGTATACCTGGCGTTGCGCCTCTGTTCTGGTCATTCCGGATCATGGTCGGCGCAGGTATCGCTATGCTATTTATTTTCTTGTTTGCGTTTTATCAATCTGCACGTAGCCAGATAGGTAAAAACAAATTTTTCCATAGAATTTGTTTATATAGTCTCCCATTACCTTGGATTGCTATCGAAGCCGGTTGGTTTATTGCAGAATATGGCCGTCAGCCTTGGGCGATTGCAGAAATATTGCCGACACATATGGGCGTGTCGACACTTAGCAGGGAGACGGTTTTGTTTAGTATTATCTCAATTGCTACTTTTTATACTGTGTTATTAGTGATTGAAATGTTCCTAATGTTCCGCTTCGCGCGCAAAGGGCCAAGTAGTTTAAAAACGGGTAAATATCACTTCGAGCAATTAGACGATAGCGCGAAAAACAAACAGCAGGGATAGGAGTTTATTATGTTTGATTACGAAACGTTAAAAATGTTGTGGTGGTTACTGATTGGTATTTTACTGATTGGTTTTGTTATCACTGATGGTTTTGATATGGGGGTGGGTGCACTGATCCCTATTATCGGTAAAGACGATGATGAACGGCGTATTATGATCAACAGTATTGCACCGCATTGGGATGGCAATCAGGTTTGGCTTATTACAGGTGCGGGGGCTATTTTTGCGGCTTGGCCTGCTGTTTATGCCACTGCTTTTTCCGGTTTTTATGTGGCCATGATGCTGACGCTGTTTGCACTGTTTTTCCGTCCGGTGGGGTTTGATTACCGCAGTAAAATTGAAGATCCGCGCTGGAGAAACAGTTGGGATTGGGGGATCTTTATCGGAGGTGTTGTCCCACCGATTATTTTCGGTGTGGCTTTTGGTAATTTATTGCAAGGTGTGCCATTTATACTGGATGACTTTCTACGCTCACAATACCAAGGTGGATTTTTAGATCTGCTTAACCCCTTTGCGTTATTGGTCGGGGTGTTTAGTTTGACCTTATTTGTGCTGCAGGGGTCAACCTGGTTACAAATGAAAACAGAAGGAGCACTACGTCAACGCGCTCGATTAGTGTCGCTTATCTGCGCGCCTACTGCGATCGTTTTATTCGCATTAGCGGGCGTGTGGGTCGCTAACGGCATTGATGGCTATGTGATCACTTCAATCGACTCTCTCGGTGGCCCGGCAAATCCGTTATTAAAGACGGCAGCGTTACAGCCCGGCGCATGGTTAGCAAATTATGATAAGTACCCGCTAACTATGATTGCACCTGCAGTTGGCTTGTTCTTCCCCTTATTAACCTGGATTGCGAGCAAATATAACCGTAGTGGTTTTGCCTTTTTCTGCAGCAGCATTACCCTAGTGGGCGTGTTGTTGACCTATGGGTTTAGTACGTTCCCGTTTATTTTGCCATCAAGCATAGATCCAAACTTCAGTTTTACTGTTTGGGATGCGGTTTCCAGTGAGAAAACACTTAATGTGATGACCATGGCGGCGGCTATTTTTCTGCCTATTATTCTGTTTTACACCACTTGGTGTTACCTGAAAATGTTTGGTCGTCTAGGCAAAGAGTTTATGGCGAAAAATAAAAATTCAGCATATTAATTAATTTTAGGAGAATTCTATGTGGTATTTTGCGTGGATATTAGGTGTTTTATTGGCCTGTTCATTTGGTATTATTAACGGTTTGTGGTTAGAACAGCTCGAAACCAATGAAAAAGAAGCACAGCAAGCGGAAAACGATGCAGATTAATAATCTTGCATAATTTTCTTCATAAACCCTTTACAGCCGCATTTGCGCGGTTTGTTTCTCTGATGCTGGCGTTATTGTTAAGTGCTTTATTATTGGTCAATCCCAATCATATCGCAGACAACAAGTCGGCATTAGAGGATGGTTTATTTTATGCTCTTTTATGATCACAATGTTCGGCTAAGCAAACTGTTGTAAATGACTAATGGATGGGGCGGATAAGCGCCTTTTTTTTGATTATAAAATAGAAAAAATGACAGTTATGTCGACAATAATGGCTATTTCTAGTAGCCTAGAGCTAAATTTTGTAAATGGAAAAACAGTGTGTTAATTTCAACATTGCCCGTACGAATTTATTATGAAGATACAGATGCCGGTGGCATCGTTTATTATGCAAATTATTTAAAATTTTTTGAGCGTGGACGGACTGAATTTTTGCGCGAATTTAATATTGAACAAGATCTTTTATTGGTAGAAAACATTGCATTTGTAGTAAAAAAAGTGGAAATGGATTGTATTAAATCAGCCCGATTTAATGAGCTTATTAGTGTTAACACAGAGGTTGTTTCTTTGCGCAAAGCAAGCTTGCTTTTTAAGCAACAAATTACCCATGAGAGTGGGGAACTTCTTTGCCAAGCAACGACTCTAATCGCCTGTGTCAATTTAAAGAAAATGAAACCCACAGCTATTCCAGCTGAAATCATCGAGGTAATATCCCGTGCAAGCTGATATATCTATTATAGGTCTGTTTTTACAAGCAAGTTGGCTTGTGAAATTTGTTATGTTGTTATTGTTAGGAATGTCTGTTTACTCATGGACATTGATTTTTTCACGTACCAGAATGCTTAATGCTGCCAAAAAATCTTTGACACATTTTGAAGAGCGTTTCTGGTCAGGGCAGGACTTAAGTCGGTTATATAAAGAGACTGCCGCACGTAGTGAACGCATTGTAGGCGGAGAAAAAATATTTTATAGCGGTTTTAAAGAGTATTCACGGCTACACCGTATGCCGGGGCGTAGTGTTGATAGTGTCACAGAAGGTGCTCATCGTACCATGCGCGTTACTCTATCAAGAGAAATTGATGACTTAGAAACGGGGCTCGCGTCCTTAGCGACGACGGGATCTATTAGTCCTTATATCGGCTTGTTCGGTACGGTTTGGGGAATTATGAACTCGTTTATTGCATTAGGTGAAGTGCAACAGGCGACACTGGCTATGGTCGCACCTGGTATCGCTGAAGCATTGATAGCGACTGCGATGGGTTTATTTGCTGCGATCCCTGCAGTAATGGCATATAACCGCTTTTCCACACAAGTTGGCAAGCTAGAAACTGCTTATATTAATCTGATGGAAGAGTTTACCTCTATTTTACATCGTCAATCTATGACTGACAGCGAATAGGAAGCGTATGCAATACTCATATCGTAGTCCCAAAAGACGTCGCGTTGTTGCGGAAATTAACGTTGTACCCTATATCGATGTTATGTTGGTACTGCTTATTATTTTTATGGTTACCGCACCACTGGTAACGCAAGGGGTAAAAGTTGATTTACCGCAAGCGGCAGCCCAGTCTTTGCCTGATGATAGTAAACCGCCTTTAATTGCTTCAATTGATAAGCAGGGACGTTATTTTCTAAGTGTAGGCGAAAGCGTTGAAACACCGCTCGATGCTCAGGAGATGAGTGCGCTAGTCAGCGCACAGCTAGCGTTAGATCCGAATGCACAATTTGTGGTAAAAGGCGACGCTGATGTTGCTTACAAACGTGTTATCGATTTAATGGTTCTATTGCAAGAGGCAGGTGTACCTTCACTTGGTTTAATGACTGAGCCGGACAATAATGAAAAATAGCTCAGTATGGATAGCATTTATTAGCGCATTGTCACTGCACCTTATTCTTGGCGGAATATTGCTGATGAATGTTGATTTTTCCCTGCCCAAGGAAAAGCCGCAAACACCCATCATTAATGCCTCCGTGGTGAGTCAGAAAATGTTTGATGACTTAGCTCAACGTAAAGATGATCAGAAGTTGGCAGAAAAAAGAGCCCAAGATAAGGCTCGGCAAGAGCAGGAACGTTTAAAACGGGAAAAAAAACAAGCAGAAGAAAAACGTAAGAAGATCGAGTCGGATCGCATCAAGGACGAAAAACAGAAAGTATTGCGTAAAAAGAGAGAAGTTGAACGAGTTCAGGCTGAAAAGGCGTTAGCTGCTAAGCAGTTAAAAGCAAAACAAGTGGCGGATAAAGCTAAAAAACTGGCTGATGCCAAAGCTAAAAAAGAAAAAGCTGAGCGTGTGCAAGCAGAAAAGTTGGCGCAAGAAAAACGTAAGCGAATCGAGTCAGAACGAATTCAAGCAGCGAAAGTAGCGAAAGAAAAAGCGCTTAAAGAGGCGAATATTCTAGCGGAAAAAGAGGCTAAACGTAAAGCGGATGCAGAGGCAGAACGGTTACGTCAGAATGAGCTTGATAAACAGATGGCAGCTGAATTTGAAGATTCATTTTCAAGTGCTCAAAGTTCCAAGCAACTTTCTGAAATTGCACGTTATACAGCACTGATTCAAAATAAAATTAGCCGTAATTGGCAAGTTGAACCGGATATGAAGGGTAAAACCTGTACATTAACTATTCGTTTGGCTAGTGATGGATTTGTTAGAGATGTTAAACAGGTTAGCGGTGATCTTAAAGTGTGCGAATCAGCTAAACGCGCAGTCTTAAAAGCGAAAACCCTGCCTATTCCTGATGATGCTGAAATTGCATCACAGTTCCGTGATTTCAATATCAAACTAGAACCTGATTTTTAAGGAACATCAATATGTTAGCACGTTTTTTATTATTATTTTCAATGCTTGTTATGACCATGCAAGCTTCTGCCCGTTTAGAAATATTGATTACGGAAGGGGTGAACAGTGCAAGGCCGATTGCTGTTATCCCCTTCAAATGGTCAGGCGCAGGCAAAAAACCAGAACATATTTCAGAAATTATTTCGGCTGATTTACAAAGCAGCGGTCAGTTTAGTCCGCTCTCCATTGATAAAATGGCTAAAACCCCCTCAACGAGCAACAATATCGATTATGCTTTGTGGCATAAAATGGGTGTTGAAGCGATTGTGATGGGCGAAATAAAACCTGCCGATGAGGCCGGTAAATTTACTATAACTTATGAGTTACTCGATGTTGTTAAAGGCAATGTCGGACTGGCTGAATACAGTCCGGTTCTGGATAAGCGTCGTAGCACAGCGACAGCAGAACAATTACGTCAATATAGCCACCGAATCAGTGATGTCGTTTATGAAAAATTAACTGGTGTGAGGGGCGCATTCTTAACGCGCTTAGCTTATGTTGCAGTAGATCGGCAAAGCAGCCACCCTTATCAGCTGCGTATTTCCGATTATGATGGTCATGGTGAAAAACTGGTATTACGTTCTAAACAGCCAATTATGTCGCCAACTTGGTCTCCTGATGGCCGGAAACTGGCGTATGTCAGTTTTGAAAAACGCCGTTCACAAATATATATACAAGATTTATATAGTCAAAAACGTGAGTTGATAACCTCTTTCCCAAAGATAAACGGGGCGCCCAGTTGGTCGCCTGATGGAAAAAAATTGGCATTGGTCTTATCAAAAGATGGGCAACCTGAGATCTATACGTTAGATATAGCCAGTAAAGCACTCCACCGTGTTACTAACAACCGTGTTATTGATACTGAACCCGGCTGGACACCCGATGGGAGAAGTGTTGTTTTTTCCTCGGAACGAGGGGGAAGGCCGCAAATTTATCAAATTGAGCTCGCATCAGGTAAAACAAAACGTTTAACATGGGAGGGTGAACTTAATTTAGGTGGCACAATTACCCCTGATGGTGATAGTCTTGTGTTAGTAAGTCGCCATAACGGAAATTATAAAATTGCAGTGCAAAACCTAAAGTCTGGTGAGTTGAGAACATTAACAAAAACTCATCTAGATGAATCACCCAGTGTTGCACCTAATGGTAGTATGATTATTTACAGCACTATTTTTCAAGGGCACCAGGGCTTGGCGTTGGTATCTATGGATGGTCGCTTTAAAGCGAATATTCCAGCAAAAAATGGTGATATTAAATCTCCTGCATGGTCTCCATTTTTAAACTAAAATAATTAACCAGAAAATAATTAACCATAAAATAAGGTAATAAAATGAATTTAACGATGATTTCAAAAAGCTTGTTGATTGCACTACCAATGTTGGCGTTAGGCGCGTGTAGTTCGACTGCTGATACAGAGTCTGAATCAACAACTCAAGCGACAACAGAAGAAAGCGCAACTGAAGCAACAGGTGATAACACAGTACAAACAGATGTTATTGAAGCAGTAACATTAACTGATGAAGAGTTAATGGTTCAAGAATACAGCGCCGCTATTTTAGAAACGACTATCAATTTTGATTTTGATAATGCGATGATCAAGCCTGAATACGCTAAAATTTTAGATGCACATGCTAAATTTCTAGTTAAAAACCCTGGTAAATTATTGACTATTGAAGGCCATTCTGATGAAAAAGGTACGCCGGAATACAATATTGCACTGGGCGAACGTCGTGCTTCAGCTGTTTCCACTTACTTAGAAAATATGGGTGTTGCATCAAGCCAAATTAGTATTGTAAGTTACGGCGAAGAAAAACCTGTTAACTTTTCTCACGACTCTGCTGCTTGGGCTGAAAACCGCCGTGCAGAGCTAACATACTAATTATTGAGTATGAAAAAAATAAATTATAATGTGGCCATTCTTATGGCCGCTTTTTTATCCGTGCCAGTTTTTGCTGCCGCGCCTGTTAATGACGTAACGGTGAGCAAAAGTAATACACAGATTGAAAAACAGTTGCAGGAGCTTACCCGCCTATTAGAGGCGCGTAATAAAATGCAGATGCGTATGCAAAATCAACTTGTTGAACTCTCTCAAGAGATGAACCAAGTCAAAGGGAGCATCGCTCTTTTTAACCATAAAATAGATCAGATTGAAAATCGCCAACGCAATTTATATCAACTGATTGAAGATCAAAATAAACCCACTGTAAAGGCAGTTGTCGATAACGGATCTGTTACGGCTGGTGCTGAAAATGATAATGAAAAAAGTGCTTATCAGAGCGCGGTTGATCTGGTACTTGTTAATAAAGAATATGATCTGGCTATTAGTGCATTTGAAACCTTTGTGGTTACCTATCCCAAGTCTGCTTACGTTGCTAATTCACAATATTGGTTAGGGCAACTGTTATACAAACAGGGGAAACGTAAGGAAGCAAGAGCTGCCTTTCTGATCGTCACAGAGAAATTCCCAGATTCAAATAAACGTCCTGACGCCTTATTTAAAATTGGTATTATTGATGAGTATTTGGGTGAGGCTGCCTCAGCTAATGAGTTTTATAAAAAAGTATTAAAAGAGTACCCAGATTCATCCGCCGCAGGTTTAGCTGAAAAACGGCTGACCGGGTTATAAAATAACCTAATAGTAAGTGTTGGCATATATTGCTCCCTATTTTGTTTATTTTCTCAGCAAACAAACGAAAAAGTACGGTTTTTTGTTGCGATATCGAAAATATTGTATAGTATACGCCGCAGTTGATAGCGAAGTGTGACCAAGTTCATATTAAATAGTTGTTGATGGTAAGACCGAAAAGATCCGGGCGTTAGCTAAGTTGGTTTAGAAGTTGAATTTTAATCCAGTTGTGTTGATAAGAGTCAAAGGTATAACCTTCGACGTAAATAGTAAGACCGAAAAATATTCGGGCCGTTAGCTCAGTTGGTAGAGCAGTGGACTTTTAATCCATTTGTCGAAGGTTCAAATCCTTCACGGCCCACCACTTTTACTTATGTAAAAGTAAATGTTTTTTAGTAAGACCGAAAAGTATATTCGGGCCGTTAGCTTAGTTGGTTTAGAAGTTGAATTTTAATCCAGTTGTGTTGATAAGAGTCAAAGGTATAACCTTCGACGTAAATAGTAAGACCGAAAAATATTCGGGCCGTTAGCTCAGTTGGTTTAGAAGTTGAATTTTAATCCACTTGTGTTGATAAGAGTCAAAGGTATAACCTTCGACGTAAATAGTAAGACCGAAAAATATTCGGGCC
>NZ_JBLIEK010000117.1:0-10908 GCF_047632995.1 Psychromonas sp. | reverse complement strand
TTACTCAGCAGTGTTTCACTGCTGATCATGGTTGTTGTTTTTTCCATTAGTTATTATATGGCGCGTGGATACTTTGATGACTTGTTAGAAGAAGAGATACAAGATTCACAAACAACCCTGGCTATTGTATTAAAAGAGCCTGTCTTTGCTTATGATAAAGAGTTAATTGCAGACATCATTGGCGCTTTTGTTATGCAGCCTTTTATTCATAAGATCAGTGCCTATGATCACCGTGATCAGCTGTTATTTGAAAAAACAGAAGAGAATGATGCGCCTGAAAATGCAGATATTATCTTAAAAGAGGTCCCGATTTTTTGGTCGAGCAATCAGCAGATTGGCAAGTTATCCATTGTTTACCGCGCCGATAGTAATGATCTGATGTTGACCATGGTTAAAACAACCTTTTTTGTTATCGCTTTTATTCTATTGATAGTACTACAAATAACAAACTGGTTAGCACTCTCTCATCTTGTTGTAAAACCGCTTCGTACAGTTGGCGTTGCATTATCGGTTATTGCATCAGGCGGTGGCGATCTCACCAGCCGTTTAACAATTAAAAATAACGATGAAATTGGTGAACTTGCCGATAATTTCAACCGTTTTATTATCAAATTACATGACATAATAAAAGGTGTAATGGACACTGCAAACGAAGTTAACAATACTTCGGCAACAATCATAAACAGTGCGTCGAATAATGTAAAAGCGACTCAGCAACAATTACAAGAGATAGAACAAGCTTCCACCGCTTTACATGAGATGTCACTCACTACCAATGAGATAGCACAAAATGCCAATGAAACGGCAAAAAGCACAGAAACCTGCAGTGGACTCGCTAAAACAGGTAGTGATGTAGTACACAGCACCGCTCAGCAAATCAATTTACTGGGCAATGATATGATGGTTACTGCAGATAAAATCAGTCAGCTTAGAGATAAAAGTGAAACGATTGGCTCGGTATTGGATGTCATTAAAAGTATTGCCGAGCAGACCAATCTACTTGCTCTAAATGCGGCAATTGAAGCCGCCAGAGCAGGTGAACAAGGTCGAGGTTTTGCCGTGGTGGCTGATGAGGTGCGCAGTTTAGCAAAACGTACCCAAGATTCGACCTCTGAAATCGAAAAAATAATTGATGAGTTACAAAAAGCCTCTTTTGAAGCCAATACGTCAATGGAAGAAAGCCAGATAGCGTTACAAAAAACAGTCACAGAGTCTACGAATGCCAGCACTGCATTATCGGACATCCAAGCAACCATAGATCAAATTAGCGGTATGAACGCGCAAATAGCGACGGCTTCCGATGAACAAAATGCGGTGGCGGAAGATGTGAGTCGTAACGTTACAGAGATATTCAACATTACCAATGATGTCACCCAGAACGCAGAAGGAGCACGTCATGCAAGTGAACGTTTAGGTGAACTTGGTGCAGGTTTAATCTCTAACTTATCAAAATTCAAAATCTAAATACCAACACTTAGATAATTAAGCAGCAGCCTCACATTAAATACTGAGTCTGTTGCTTACTTTTTTTATCTAGCTAACTAAATTAAAATACGAACGCCCTTTCTGGACAGAATATAACGCGTTATTAGCCCCCGTTCTCCCCCTCCTCAGAATAAACAAAGATAAGTATTTCACCATTACCAAAGCGGTTAAATAAACGACAGATAAGATAATTCAAATGGGTTAAAACAGAAATAACTTATGATATGAAGCGCTAAAATTAATGACCGTTCTGTAAACTTCAATTAAAAATCAGATAGCATATTGGCGAGCCTATCAAAGTTAACCGCGACCTCCTCTTCGAGAAAAGAAGCCTTCAACAATCAGCAGTGATCAATGCCAACCTATGGATAGCATCACTTCGATAAGCGTACTATTTACCCGAAAATGAGAGCTAACGTCTCTGAATTCCAATTTTAAGAACATCGAGAAATAGAGTAACAGTTCACAGAATAACCAAAATTTAGAATAAATAGGTAGTTATTAGCAAAAAAGCTTGAAAAACAACCTATAAGATAATACTGTTGCTTTATACAGTGTTTTTAAATACAGGTGTTTATGATATTATCAAACTATATGCAAGTACAGGCTAAAATTGCAAAGCAAACACAAGATTTATTAATTAACTTTAATGGATCGCCATATCTGAATCTATCTTATGATTTAGAAAACTATCACACTTTATTAACGCACATAGCAAAAGATCAAGATCCGCGCTGGATCCTCTTTATAGCGCCACCAGGAAAACCAAATTTTACATTTCTAGAGCAAGCTGGCATTAATAAAAGCCGCATTATCTCTTTGGGGCAAAGTAAAATCACTGACCAAACCGAGTTATTAAAAACCGCACTGAAAAGTAATAATTACGCGACAGTAATCACTTGGTTAAACGGCTGCGATCAAACACTACAAGATGAAATCAATGCACTTGCCGCAAGTTCAAACAGCACCTGCTTTATTTATTGCACCCAATAATAGTTGCTCTAACTCACTTTAAATTAGTTATAATGATTTATACTCAAACCACCTGAAAATTCAGGTGGTTTGGTTTAAGTAACTAATTAATAACAGTGAGAAAATCATGCTTCAGTACAGTGAAAAAACAAAAAAACTAATTAATCAGATCGGCAGTGGTGACGCAGCTTATATCCCTAAAGCCATTACCTGCGCAATTAAAACCTTAGATAAAATAGCCGTCGACGAGAATCTCCCTGAAAATATTCGTAACGAAGCCGCCTTCGCAGCTGCAAACTTAGTATTGAGCGATTACAACGACGATTAAGCAAGCTGTTAATCTAAAATAGAAAAAGGAGCTTAACAGCTCCTTTTTTATGTGTGGTTTACAGTCCTTGGTTATTACCCAATATGGGTAAGTCCACCCATATAGTGCTGTAAAACAGCTGGAATTTCAATACGCCCATCTTCTAGCTGATAGTTTTCAAGCACGGCAACTAATGTACGCCCTACCGCTAAACCGGATCCGTTTAAGGTATGTACTAATTCCGGTTTTTTAGCACCCGCAGAGCGGAAACGTGCCTGTAAACGACGCGCCTGAAAATCACCTACATTTGAACAGGATGAAATTTCACGATAACTATTTTGTGCTGGCACCCATACTTCCAAATCATAGGTTTTTGTTGCACTAAAGCCCATATCACCGGTACATAAAACTACTTTTCGGTAAGGCAATTGAAGATTTTTAAGCACTTGCTCGGCATGACCCGTGATCTCCTCTAATGCATCAAAACTTTTTTCCGGGTGCACTATTTGTACTAATTCAACTTTATCAAATTGATGCTGACGAATTAACCCGCGTGTATCACGGCCGTAAGATCCCGCTTCACTGCGAAAACAGGGGGTATGCGCTGTAATTCGAATCGGTAATTCTGATTCATCGTAAATCATATCCCGGCTCATATTGGTCAGTGGTACTTCCGCTGAAGGAATAAGCGACATACCAATCCCCTCTTCTGTTGCAGGTTTAGTATTAAACAGATCATCACCAAATTTAGGCAGCTGAGTGGTGCCGTATAGGCTGTCAGCATTTACCAGTAACGGCACGTACATTTCAGTGTAGCCATGCTCGTTAGTATGAAGATTCAGCATATACTGCGCCAATGAACGGTGCAGCTTTGCAATTTGTCCCTGCATCACAATAAATCTTGAACCACTTATTTTAACGGCTGATTTAAAATCTAAACCACCTAACGCTTCACCGAGATCAACATGATCTTTTACTTCGAAATCAAACGCTTTCGGAGTGCCCCAGGTTGAAATTTCAACATTCCCCTCTTCCCCGTTACCCAGCGGAACTGATTCATGTGGTAGATTTGGGATAGCATAAGAAAGCTGTTTAAGCTGCTCGGCTAAAGCTGTAAATTGATCTTTTGCAGCATCCAGATCTTCCCCAAGTTTACCCATTTCAGCACGTAAAGCGGTAATATCCTCACCGCGCTTAGCGGCCATACCAATCTCTTTGGAACGACTATTACGCTCCGATTGTAATGTTTCTGTGGTTACCTGCAGCGTTTTGCGTTTTTCTTCTAATTGATTAATTAACTCAATATCTAAAACAAAACCACGAGACGCTAATTTATCTGCAGTTTCTTGTATATCATTACGTAAAAATTTCGGATCTAACATGCTCTTTCCCTAACTCTTTAAAACTAACAAAGTGCCTACATATGCGGCTAAAATACAGACAACAACATTCAATACGACATTTAACATCGCTTTGATTAATTCACCCTGCTGTATAAGCAGCACATTATCCATTGAGAATGTTGAAAATGTTGTCAATGCCCCTAAAAATCCGACACCGATTAACGGCCACCAAGGTGATGTGGTTATTGTTTCTTGTTGGACTATTTGAAAAACAGCTCCCATAATCAGGGAGCCTAAAACATTGACGGTAAGTGTAGCAAATGGAAAACCTTTTCCAAAGAGGCTTAGCATGCCCATAGCAATTAAATAGCGCAGTGTTGCACCGAAAGCACCTCCACACGCAACCAGTGCAATATTTGTGATTATATTATTCATATCGTTTATTTAAACTGTTTAAGTTAAGTTGCTGTAAGTAATTAAGTTTATCAGATATCTGCTTTTCAAATCCACGTGAACTCGGCTCGTAAAATCGAGTGCCTTGTAACGCTTCAGGCAAATACACTTCACCGGCTGCAAATGCGCCATCTTCATCATGCGCATAACGATAACCAAGACCGTGATTAAGCTCCGCCATCAGTTCTGTAGGCGCATTACGAAGATGCAGTGGAACTTCAAATTCAGGCAGTTCTTTAACCGCTTGTTTAGCATTGGCAAAGGCAACATACACAGCATTGCTTTTTGGTGCAGACGCACAATAAACAATGGCTTGGGCAATCGCACGCTCACCTTCATAAGGTCCGACACGGGAAAAACAATCCCAAGCATTGATCGCTATCTGCATCGCCCGCGGATCTGCATTGCCTATATCTTCCGATGCAATAGCTAATAGGCGGCGTGCCACATAAAGCGGATCACATCCGCCCGCTAACATACGTGCAAACCAGTATAATGCCGCATCGGGATCTGAGCCCCGTACCGATTTATGGAAAGCAGAAATAAGATCATAAAAAAGATCCCCCTGCTTATCAAAGCTGACTCCTTCCCGCCCTGCTATTTCCATCAGCAAATCTAAACCTATGGTGAGCTGTTGCTCACTGTCATCGGCCATATCCACTAATAATTCTAAATAGTTCAGTGCTTTTCTCGCATCACCTTGTACCAGTTGCGCCAGTTTTTGTTTCACATCACCGCTAAAACGGATCTGTTTCTCTGCGAAGCCGTCACTTGATAAACAAGCTTGATCAATTACCTCCACAATCTCAGCGTCACTTAATTTTTTTAACAGGTAAACACGCGCACGAGATAACAAGGCATTATTAAGCTCAAATGATGGATTTTCAGTGGTGGCACCAATAAATAAGATTGTGCCATCTTCAATATAAGGTAAAAATGCATCCTGCTGGCTTTTATTAAAGCGGTGCACTTCATCTACAAATAATAAGGTTCTAATACCGGATGATCTATTTTGCTGTGCGATTTCAATGGCGGCGCGGATCTCTTTGATACCGGAGGTGACAGCAGAAAGTTTTTGCACATCAGCTTGGCAATAATTTGCTATCAGTTCTGCCAATGTAGTTTTACCAGTGCCTGGTGGCCCCCATAGGATCATAGAATGGGCAGCCCCGTTTTCAAGTGCTTTACGCAGCGGTTTTTCCGTCCCCATAATATGAGATTGGCCGATATAATGTGCAAATGTTTTCGGCCGCATACGCGCAGCTAACGGCAAAAAGTCATTGTTAAAAGCAAACAGATCTTTCATTAACGTTGATCGTCTATATCAACACCCACAGGTATTTGAAAATCAAAAAAATCGGCCTTTAATGGCGCGGTTAATGATTTATGGCTTAACTTAAATTCACTCTGTTGGCCTTGTTCTTCAATCACCGTAAACTTACTGATATTATCAGCATCATTAAATTCAAAAATAAAGGTGTTATCGTGTAGCTGATGATCAGCGTTCTTTATGGTAAATTTATTATCCTTCATTTTTACCGTATAATTATCCCACTGTTTTTCAGTTGCACCAGAAAGCAAAACAAACGGAGTACCTTCAATTGCATCACTCAAATTGACTAAGGTGACTTGTTCAATAAAAGGGCTGTATAACCACATTGTTTTACCATCGGAAACGATCAACTCTTCTTCAGGCGTAATTACTTGCCAACGGAATTTTCCCGGCCGAGAGATAGTTAATTTCCCCCAACTTTCATTTAAGAGATTACCTTCAGGGCTAGTCACAACTTGAGAAAATTCAGCATTAATCTGGCTAAATTTTGCTAATTTTTCCTTCAATAATCCGGCATCCGTTGTTGCCATCGCGTGGGCATAAAAGGGAGTTATTATAAAAACAAATAATAGGGTGATACATTTTTTCATTAATTAATCCTTAACTGGTGGTGGTGCAAGTACATCCCGGCTGCTGTTTGCGCCCGATGGCGAAGTGATCACTCCTTGTGCTTGGAGTTGATCAACCAAACGAGCCGAGCGGTTATAACCGATTCTAAATTTACGCTGAATACTAGAGATTGATACTTTACGGGTTTCAGTAATAAACGCCACTACTTCATCAAATAACGTATCAATCTCATCATCACCTTCGGCCCCTTCACCCGGTAATAACGAATCTAGGGTCAGATCACCGTCAAGAATTTCTTGCACATAATTAGGTTCGCCACGTTTTTTCCAATCCGCGACCACTTTATGTACTTCATGATCGGCAACAAACGCACCATGTACACGGACTGGCACGCCAACGCCTGGTGGCATATACAACATATCACCATGACCCAATAATGTTTCTGCACCTTGCTGACCGAGAATTGTACGTGAATCAATCTTACTTGATACTTGGAAAGCGACACGTGTTGGAATATTCGCTTTGATCAAACCGGTAATAACATCTACCGAAGGACGCTGTGTTGCAAGAATTAGATGAATGCCTGCGGCGCGTGCTTTTTGTGCGATACGCGTAATAAGCTCTTCACATTTTTTACCGACAATCATCATCATGTCAGCAAATTCATCAACTACCACCACAATATTGGGCAGTTTTTGTAATTCTGGGGCAGTTTCATCCATACTATCCCCTGCTTTCCAAAGTGGATCTGTTAATGGAGTGCCAGCTTCAATTGCTTCTTTGACCTTGCTATTATAGCTCGCTAATGTACGTACTCCGATTTCAGAAAGTAGTTTATAACGGCGTTCCATCTCCCCAACACACCAACGCAGTGCACTAGCGGCTTCTTTCATATCCGTGACCACTTCCGTCAAGAGGTGCGGGATCCCCTCATAAACGCTTAATTCCAGCATCTTAGGATCGATTAAAATCAGACGCACGTCTTCAGGTGACGATTTATAAAGCAGGCTGACCAGCATACAGTTTACGCCCACGGATTTACCTGAGCCCGTTGTTCCTGCCACCAGCAAATGCGGCATTTTTCCTAAATCAACCACCACCGGCTCACCCGAAATATCGACCCCAAGCACCATACTAAGTGGTGATTTGGCTTGCTTAAAAGCCTCACAGCCTAATACCTCTGATGAATACACTATTTCACGATGTTTATTCGGAAGTTCTAAAGCAATAACAGCCTTACCAGGGACTTGATCAACCACGCGCACACTCATTGCAGAGAGTGCACGTGCCAAATCTTTTTCTAAACTGGAAACCGTGCTGACTTTCATACCCGGCGCAAGAGCAAGTTCAAAACGCGTAATAACCGGGCCAGGCAAAACATTAACGACTTCCGCTTTTATTTTAAATTCAAGCAGTTTAGATTCTACCAAACGCGCTACTGTATCCAATTCTTCTTGAGATATTGGCTTATATTTTTTATTCGCCCGATCTAGTAGATCAACACTGGGAAATGGCGCCAATCCCGTTTCAATTTTCCGTCTGATAACGGGTTTTGCATGATCAGGAAGGTGTGAAAAATCAACTTTAGGTTCAATTTTTTGGGGTTTATCGCCCTGTTCACTGGGTTTCTGCTCGACAAACTCGTCGATTGTGATTTTATCATTATCAGAGGTGTCAGCATCAATCTGAAAAGGCGCATCATCGAATTGCTCATCAATATCGAAATGGTCAAAATTCAAAGCCCCAATTTCATCTGTTTCCAACTCCGTATTAGTTTTCCCTCGCACTTTTTTATTCTTAGCGCCTTGCGTATTTTTTTTCTGCATTGCGAGTAATTCAGCCTGCTCATTAAGCTGCTGCGCTTTACTTTCTTTGCGTAATTCATTCCAATTTTGAATTGACATTGGTATACGATATAACCAATTAAACAGCGAGATCACAGAAGCACCAAGGCCATCAATTAAACGGAGCCAAGAAAAGCCAAGCAATAATGTTATTCCTGAAACCAGCAAGGTCAATAAAATCAGATTGACTGCTAATAAACTAAAAAAACCCACCATACTTTGTGCAATTATATCGCCAATCAATCCGCCCGATGGGTAATAATGGAAATCATTGAAATTAAGAGAAGCCAAAGCGGAAGTACTAAACAAGGTAAAGATAAAACCAATTATGCGCAGTCCCAGATTAAGAAAATCTATATCTAAACGAAATTGTGGTTTCCAGAAAAATGCCCATCCCAGAAAAATAATAACGACAGGAACAAAATAGGCAACTAATCCAAATGTATAAAACAGGATATCAGCAACCCAAGCGCCTCCTCTACCGGCTGCATTTTCAATTTCAGCAACCCACTGCTGCTGAGACCAACTAGGATCCACTGGCGAGAAGGAGATAAGGGAAATGGAGATAAAAATAGCTATAAAAAAAGTAATAATAATACCAACTTCGAATAGCTTTTGGACACCCGACAAGTGATTGATCATATTTTTTTTTAACAAAAGGTTAGTCCTGTAATTATTATGAAACTGAAAATAGTTAGTTAATCTAAAAAATCTTCAGGTAGCTGATGACGTAAACGTAACCATATTTTACCACTGGAAAATGCTGAATCGCGAACAATTTTCATAATTTGCTGCAATTCACCTTGCTCCAACACCGCTTTTATTTCAGCATAAAAAGTGAGAGCAATAGACTTCGCTTCAGTATTTGAGAAATAAAAAATTCCAACTTTCCGATAAAGGTCTTGCAGACCATTTAAAATTAATACGTAAATCATATTATTAGATGAAACCGCAACATGATGATAAAAGCGATAGTCAAATTCGGTAAAGGTTTCGCTACTGGCATCGAGTGAAGGTACATTTTCTAAAAAACGAAGTACACTTTGGTTATTATTTTTAGCAGCCATACGTAGAATAATGGTACTTATATTGGTACGGACAGACATTAATTGATCAATAAAATCACCACGCCTCGCAACATCTAAACGGGTCAGCGTACTTAAAACATTAAGCCCCGACGTTTCCCAAAAATCATTAACTTTGGTCGCTTTGCCATGGCGAATGGTGATCCAACCATCTTTTGATAATCGCTGCAGAACTTCACGCAAGGTGGTCCTAGTTACACCTATTTTATCAGCAAGCAAGCGTTCAGCGGGTAATACTGAATTAATTGCAATGGAGCCATTCCAGATAGATTCAATCAAATATTGCTCGGCAACATCCGCAGGGCCCTTTACTTTCATTATCATCTTATTATTCCGTCTGCTCTTTATATCGCTGTATAATACCACAGTCATTATCAAGCTGGACAAATCGTTTCTTTATATGTATACCCATGTTACTTCAAGATGCAAAATCAGCCAGCCAAATTGTACTTAGATGCTAGGCATAAAATTGAAGTATAGTTACTCTACATTGAGATTTTATAACGACGCAGATGAGTGCAATTTGGCTTGCCCTGCGGGGGCTCAGTTCGAAAACCAGTATTGCGTTACAGCATTCGGCAAGGGAGCAACCATTACCTTCATGCTGAGCCTTATCCTGGCCTCCGAGCTGAGTCCTGATAAAGCATATTGAGGTATCATGGGTATATTAAGCAGATACCGGCAAATGTGATTATCTTCACAATCATTTTTAGTGAGCAATAATTTTATATCTCGAAGATTATTTTTTATGGATGGTTAGCTAAGATAATGTTACAAATAGAGTCAATAATAAAATTTAGGAATAGACGGTGCAATCAACTCTAAAAAACCTTTCAAAAAAACGCGGGCCCTGGTTACTGCTTGCAGCAAGCGCATTGGTACTCGAATTATGTGCATTATTTTTTCAGTATGTTCTAAAGCTGGATCCGTGCGTAATGTGTGTGTATGAACGTATAACTATGTTCGGCATTATTTTTACGGGTTTACTTGGTGCGAGTGCTCCACATAATATAATTGTCAGGCTAAGCGCTTTTTTATGCTGGGCAATCAGTGCTGTTTGGGGCCTTTTATTGGCTATCGAACACACGAATTATCAAATTAATCCCTCTCCTTTTGCTACCTGTGATTTTTTACCCAACTTTCCAAGCTGGGCGCCACTGCACGAATGGCTGCCTTGGTTATTATACCCAACCGGTGAATGCTCAGATATCGTATGGCGGTTTTTAGGTTATTCAATGCCACAGTGGTTAATTGTAAGTTTTGCTATTTATTGTGCTATTTTTGTATTTGTTGCAGTGACCGCACTATTACCAACTAAAAAATAATAGATGCTTATGCACTTAACTCAGGTGAGAATGACAGACTTTGCCTTTTGCTTAAAGAACTTGAGGCGTGGACTTCAGTCTGAGAGATCCCCACAGCATTATTCATAAAAACTTTCCTCAATAAGCGCTGAAAATGCGCTTATTAATAATTCCTCAGAAACATCATATTCTTTATGATGTATTATTCGCCG
>NZ_JBLIEK010000116.1:0-11322 GCF_047632995.1 Psychromonas sp. | reverse complement strand
CTCGTACTGAGACGACGTTGCCGATATTAATTGCATGGGGGCTGCTATCCTTTATCATTTTTTAACCAGTCAATAGTTAATATTTTAATCTATATCTGACGGCACCAAAATCAGACTACTTAGATGTTAGTAGGTCGGTTATTGCGATAAATCCATCTGTATGGCGGGGCTAATACGTGTCATTTTGAGAGGTTAAGGTAGGTTCAAAAAGCGTTCTGTTTTTCCAGAGACTTCACATAGATCTTCAATGATACAGCTACCGCATCTTGGCTTTCTGGCGATGAGCGGCCTTACAGCATCAGGTAACACTTTATAGATGTTTCAGTGCTTAAAACTAACAGCATAAGAGAGTTAGGTATGTGATCTTCCCCCGTTAGCTTTCTAACTCAAAAAGAGTTAGAACTTTTGCATTATTTATCTGTTCAGACTACCTCGTTTTAGCCCCTCTATAATAGAGTTGTCTACAAATAGAGTTAATACTGATGCATAGAAATTAGATTTCAACATGTTCATATGACTGCATTAGACAATATTAACTATTATCATCTTTTGCTGCCGGAGTGCATCGTTGTCGAATATCAATCGATAGAATGCAATGTGTGTCGGAAAATTTTACACTCTTAACAAGCCTCAGTAACTTCAATGACAAATTTATTTTAAATCTATATTTCACAACTAAATTATCGTCCCCCCCCTGCGTTCTCATACTTACTACAAGGTTTTCTATTCAAAAAACCGTTAAAATTTTGTCTGTTATAGCAACTATGGGTTATTGCTTAAAACAATTTTTAACCAGCGCTAGAACATTAGCTATATTCTTGCAAACTAGGAACAGAAACCATGTGTAGCTAATGATTGCTGAGTTAATTTCACTTTTCATCTACTCTATTAGAGCCAGTTGATCTTTGGTGCTCAATAATTGTTCAGCAATGCATCGGCAGCCACATAATCGTAAATGCGGGGACAACCATGCTCGTATAGTTTTGCTCTAATTTATCGTCTTTCGTTGCTATTGCTCGAAAATTCTTGATTCTAGCAAATGCATTTTCGACTAAATGCCGATATTTATACAAGCATCAATTAATATCATCATTCCCCATTTTGCTGTTTTTTGCCTAGGAAATATTGGAATTGAATCTTGTTCTCGCATCTGTTCTCTAAACCTTTCACTGTCATCCCCTTTATCGGCTACAACATAGCAGGATTTAGGTGACTCATTTATCAGTTTCTCTGCATAGATAATATCGTGTACTTGACCAGCAGATAGCTCAAAGTGAACGGGAAGAGCGTAGCTATCGATAGTATATTTTTGTTGAGTTACCAGCTCGCCTCTTACCTATCGCTTCATCGCTCTCTGTAGTAGTCCTGTGCCATGCTGATCAGTACGGATAATACTGCCATGCTGTTCAAAAATCCTACACGAAAGATCAACTCACCCTAGTTATGGGAAATGTAAAATCACATTAAAAAAATCCAATAGCTGCCCAATGCCACACCCGCCAAACTGTCGAAATATATTACACTTTATATATTGAAAGCATGTTGCCATTTCTATCCTTATGTTATTAAACAATAAAATAAATTGGCATAATAATTGCTTGTAATAAATATTACGCAAAATTTTGAAAATATCTAAACAACACACAAGGTTACAGGATAATGAAAAAAATTATTTTAGGGGCACTGGCATCATTGTTGGCATTAAACGCTAATGCTGCGCTTATTAACATTTACGAATCTAACTCAAGCATAAATAACATTGCGCAATCTCTGGCTGTTATTGACAACGCAAGTAGTGCGAATACCACTGTTGATAGTGATAACGTGTTCTTTAGCGACTGGGGCCACCACAGTGCACCAGCCTTTCCTGATGGGCACAACAACACGTTTGTATTAACGGCCACCGGCATGGTTGATACGTCATTATATTCAGCGCTTAAATTTTTTCATGATGACGGCATAGACGTCAGTTTAGGTAGCAACAGTTTATACAGCTTTAATGGTAACACTGGACTCAGAGACAGCGGCTGGAATATGTTTGCTGATACTGGCATGGAATCATTTGATTTGTTGTTTTGGGAAAATGGTGGCGCAGCATCAGTATTGGTATATGGCACACTTAGAGATAGTGGCACCTCTGAGATTGCTAAAATTTCGACTGTACCAGAGCCTAGCTCAATAGCATTCCTTGCTTTAGGCCTAATGGGTTTGGTTTCTGCTCGTCGCAAAGCGTAAGTAAAGCTCCCTTCTGTAGGGCGACTGTAATAGTCGCTTTACGGAAATTATCATCCCTGCTCCTTTACAAGTCCTTCCCTGCTAACCACTAAAGGAATAATGAAAGCCACAAAATTAATTTAAACATGAAATTTTATCGTGTCAGGATCATATTGTGACAAAAGCATGTCAGAATTACTTTTTCTCCTTACTATGACTGTTTCTATCCGATTAGCAGACGCAATTCAACGTTAGATATAATCTGAACGATAACAACTGGATCTTCAATACCCTGACTGATGATTCAGAGCATGAAGCGGACTTGTTTTCTATGGCGCAAATTGACTAGGATATCATGAACACAATAACTCGATTTGTGTGACCAAATATACTCATCCCTCACACGTTCTAAGTTAGTCAACCTCGGTTTTATCTTTGTATTCGCACAGGTCTTCAATTAAACAAGAGCCGCATCTTGGCTTTCTGGCGATGCAGGTATAGCGGCCGTGCAGAATAAGCCAATGATGCACATCCACTTTAAATTCAGAAGGGATCACCTTTAACAGTTTTTCTTCAACCTGCTCGACATTTTTTCCTGTTGCAAGTTTAGTGCGGTTGGCAACCCGAAAAATATGGGTGTCAACGGCAATGGTTGGCCAGCCGAATGCGGTATTTAAGACCACATTTGCAGTTTTTCTGCCAACACCCGGCAGTGCTTGCAGCGCTTCTCTGTTTTCAGGTACCTGACTATTGTGCAAGGCAATAAGCATATTGCAGGTTTTGATCACATTGCTTGCTTTGCTGTTAAACAAACCGATGGTTTTTATATACGCCTTTAATCCGTCAATGCCTAATGCGGCAATGGCTTCTGGCGTATTGGCCACGGGGTAGAGTTTGTCGGTGGCCTTATTGACGCTGACATCGGTTGCCTGCGCGGATAAAATAACCGCAATTAACAACTCGAAAGGGGATTTGTAATTAAGCTCTGTTTGCGGTGTCGGATTATCGCTGCGCAGACGCGTTAATATTTCACGCCGTTTTTCTTTGTTCACTGTTTTGCAGCCCGTTGGTCAATGACATTCTTTAATGCAATGATCAGTCCCATAATCATAAAGGCGCCGGGAGGGAGGGCGGCAAGTAAAAAGCTGCTGTCTGCATGATAAATGACAACAGTGAAATCTTTTGCCCAATCACCTAATAGGGCATCTATACCGACAAATAGGGTGCCCTGTGCTAACAGTTCCCGACTGGCCCCCAATAAGATAAGCACGCCACTAAAGCCCAGTCCCATCATGAGACCATCGAAGGCGGCATGTTTAACACTGTTTTTGGATGCGAAGGCCTCGGCCCGGCCAATAATAATACAGTTGGTGACAATCAAGGGGATGAAAATGCCCAGTGAAAGGTAAAGTTCATAGGTAAATGCATTCATCAGCATCTGTACGCAGGTGACTAATGAGGCGATGATCATAACAAAAATAGGGATACGAATCGCTTGCGGGACATAAAAGCGGACCAGAGAGACCAGGCTGTTCGAGGCAACTAAAACAAATAACGTGGCTATTCCCAAACCAAGCGCATTGGTAACTGTGTTAGTGACGGCAAGCAGAGGACACAAACCGAGTAACTGTACAATACCGGGATTGTTTTTCCATAAACCCTGCCAGATTAACTCTTTGTAAACTGACGGTTTTTCTTTCTTCTCTGTATCTTGCTCGCTGGTTTGTTGTGATTCACTCATTGGCTTCTCCGCAGTTTGCTTCATGCTTAAAAAGAGTCTCTTTATTCTTTTCAAAATAGATTAAGGCATTTTTAACGGCTAAAATAACGGCGCGCGGGGTAATAGTTGCCCCGGTAAATGCATCGAAATCGCCGCCGTTTTTACTGACATCCCAGCGTTTATCTTGTGCAGGTTGATAAGACTTATTGTTGAAAGCGAAAATCCAGTCGGATTTTTTGCTCTGAATTTTATCACCTAAGCCGGGCGTCTCTGTATGACGGATAACGCGTACGCCTGCAAGCTGGCCATTTGCATAAATACCGATAGCCAGTTTTATTTCGCCTGCATAACCGCGAAAACTACTGGCTTGTAACATTAATGCCATCGCTTGATTATCTTTTTTAGCGAGAAAAACTTTTTGCTCACGTCCTTTGCCTAACAGAGCATCATCGCGAACGGTAAAACAGCTGGCGAAAAGATCGTTATTATAGGATTGCGCAGGAATGAGCTGATTAACTGTTTTTAACAGTGCTTTTTGCTCTTGCAACTCAATAACAGGTTTACTCAACACATTGACAATCGCGATTGCGCCCGTGCAGACAATGGCAAATACTGCCAGTATAAAGGCGTTACGGCTGATAATTGTTAACATCTTAACTACTTCTCCCATACACTTTGGGTTGCGTGTAATAATCAATAAAAGGAACACACATATTGCCAAGCAATACGGCAAATGCCACGGCGTCCGGATAACCGCCCACATTACGGATCAGCACCACAATTAATGCGATTAATAAAGCGTAAAAACACCGCCCTTTTACTGTGGTAGAAGCCGTTACTGGATCGGTTAAGATAAAAAATGCCCCGAGCATAGTTGCACCGGAGAAAAGGTGGAAAAGCGGTGAAATATTAAGATCGGGATTGTAGGCAAAGGCGATAAAAGAAAAAACGCTAATCCCGGTCAAAAAAGAAACCGGGATAACCCACTGAATAACCCGTTTATATAATAAGACTAGGCCGCCAAGCAAAAAGCCAAGGTTGACCCATTGAAACGCTTGCCAAGACGATGCTTTATATGCGCGGCTGTTTAATATTTCACTGATGGTTTCACCGCCGTGCAAGCCGTTGCGCGCGGTATCCAGTGGTGTTGCCATAGTTAAACCATCAATACTGATATTGAGCTGCTCAACTGTGTAGCCATCTAGGGTAAAACCGGTAAGGATAGCGCTTATCTGATCCATTAATGTAAGTAAAAAAGGGTGTAGTGACTGCACTGGAATCCACGTGGTCATCTGCACTGGAAATGAGATAAGCAGAAGCACATAAGCAGCCATGGCGGGATTAAAAATGTTTTGCCCAAGTCCGCCATATAATTGTTTAACAAAAACAATGGCAAAAACAGTACCGATAACTGCAATCCACCATGGTGCAAGCGGCGGAATAGCGATCGCAATAAGCACCCCGGTTACTAATGCACTGCCATCTTTTATGGTCGCCAGGACCGGGCGTTGGCGTAACTTTAAGACGATCGCTTCGCTGAGTAGTGCAACTGTACCTGCAAGGACGATTTGTAATAAATTAGCAAAGCCAAAAAAATAACTCTGTAGAAATATCCCTGGAATTAAACACAGAAGCACTAATAGCATAATCTGATAAGTGCTGCGTCGGACGCGCTGATACGGGGAGATTGAATTTATAAATGCCATTTTCATTGATCCTTTTGTGCAGCTTTTTTTGCTTTTGCTTTTGCTTTGGCAATTGCGGCTGCTATTTTAGCTTTTTTATCATCACCGGCGGGCTCTTTTTTATCGGCAACACGCTCTTTAGCGAGTGGAGAGTCGACCTCTTGCTGTTCGGGTTGTGATGCCTGTTTCTGCAGTTTATCCAGGCGCACCTGTTCCTTGCGTTTTTTACGTGCAGCGATCGCCTCGGTGTTATTTAACTCTGTGTTATTTAGTTCAGTGTTATCTACTTCACTATTTTCATTTCCTTGCTGCTCGGACTGCGCTGCAGCTTGTTTTTTAGCTTTAGCGCGGGCAATGGCGGCGGCAACCGCCTCTTTTTTAGTGTCGTCTGGCGCGCTTTCGCTGCTTTGTGCTGCAGCTTGTTTTTTAGCTTTAGCGCGGGCAATGGCGGCGGCAACCGCCTCTTTTTTAGTGTCGTCTGGCGCGCTTTCGCTGTTTTGTGCTGCGCTTTGTTTTTTAGCTTTAGCGCGGGCAATGGCGGCGGCAATGGCCTCTTTTTTACTGTCGCCTGGCGCGCTTTCGCTGCTTTGCGCTGCATCTTGTTTTTTAGCTTTGGCACGGGCAAGTGCGGCGGCGATTAAGTCTTCACCGCCATTTTTTTCTTGCATCTGCTGTTTACGCTTTTCGGCCGCTTCTTTATGTTTTGCTTGGCGATCTAATTTTGCTTGCGCTAAACGGGCTGCACGATGTTCAAAACGAATGCGTGCAATTTCAGCTTTTTCCGCTTGTTGCTTGGTACTCTTGATGTCAGCTTTTGCAACACGGTAATATTGCACTAAGGGAATATGACTGGGGCAAACATAAGCACAGGCACCGCACTCGATGCAGGATGAAAGATTGTATTCATCCAACTTATTATGATCCTGGCTTTTTGAATACCAGAAAAGCTGTTGCGGTAATAACAGTGCAGGACAAACATCGGCGCATTCACCACAGCGAATACAGGGGACTTCAGGCGGGGCATCTGGCATCTCCTTTAAGGTCGGTGCAAGAATGCAGTTACAGGTTTTTGTGACGGGAATATCAGCATGGCTGATTGAAAATCCCATCATGGGTCCGCCAATAATTAGTTTTTGTGAATGCTGCTTATTAAATCCGTATTTATCTAAAAGGTATTGAATCGGGGTGCCGATGCGTACGCTGAGATTACCTTTAGTTGCAACAGCATCGCCGGTTAAGGTGACAATGCGAGAGGTAAGAGGTTTGCCGTCAATAATTGCTTCTTTAATGGCAAAAACAGTACCGACATTGTGCATCACCACCCCCAGCTCGCTAGGGTGCTTGCCAATCGGGGTTTGCTGCCCGCTAATCATTTCAATTAACTGCTTTTCACTGCCTGATGGGTAGCACGTGGGGATAGTGCTGATAATAATATTGGTTTGCTGTTTTTTTTGCACGGCAAGACGGATCGCTGCAATCGCTTCGGGCTTGTTATCTTCAATGGCAATGACTGTTAATTCGGGTTTTAGAATATGCTGCAGCACAGTGATGCCGTCAATGATTTCGTCGCCATGCTCCTGCATTAAACGATCATCCGCGCTGATATAGGGCTCACATTCAACGGCATTGATAATCAGTAATTTAGTGCCATCAGGATGGGGCAGTTTCAGATGGCTTGGGAAGCCAGCCCCTCCTAGCCCAACAATCCCTGCATCCTGAATTTTTTTAATTAACAGTGCATTGGCTTGGGTTTTGTAATCTGCACATTGACTATATTCAATAGTTCTGTCTAAACCATCTGTTGCAATGACAACGGATAAAACAGGCAAACATGAGGGATGCAGGTCTGCTCGTTTTTCTATGGCACTAACCACACCGGAGCTACTGGCATGCTGCACAACCATGGCGCCGTACACCTTAGTTAATGGTTGCCCCTTTAATACAGAGTCGCCGACTTTAACCAATAGCTGCGGGGTATGGTCTTTATGTTCAATAGCAATTACTAAGAAAGGGGGAATGCCCGCGTCTTTAATCACTGCTTGATTAGTTTGCTGCTTATTTTCGTTAGGATAAATTCCGCCGTGAAAAGACCAGAGCTTTCCTGATGAAATTTTAGCGAGTTGCTCTTCACTGAGAAGATTAATAGAGTTTGTCGTCATGCTAGCGCTCAGTGCTGTTTTTAGTGGGGATTAGGTTAAGATCCCATTGCCAATTTTGTGTGGTTAAGGCAACAGGAACCATATCAATACAATCAGTCGGGCAAGGTGCAACGCAAAGTTCGCAGCCAGTACATTCATCAGTGATCACTGTATGCATCTGTTTTGTTGCCCCTAAAATAGCGTCAACAGGGCAGGCTTGAATACACTTAGTGCAGCCGATGCATTGATCTTCACGGATAAAGGCCACTAATTTTGGTTGTTCCGGGCCGTCTAAATTTTTAGGTTCAACCCCCATACGCTCTGCGAGTTGACGCATTACAGCGTCACCACCTGGTGGGCATTTATTAATATCTTCACCATTGGCGATGGCTTGCGCATAAGGTTTACAACCGGGATAACCGCACTGGCCGCATTGTGTTTGCGGCAATATAGCATCAAGCTCTTCAACAATAGGATCCGTTTTTACCTTAAAACGTAAAGAGGAGTAGCCTAATATAGAGCCAAAAATAGCCCCTAAAATTCCGAGAGTGAGAATGGCAATTGCAATATTGAATATCATCTAGTTTATTCCGTTTCCTTTTACTTATTACTTAATAAGGCCGGTGAAGCCCATAAAGGCAAGTGACATTAAGCCTGCTGTGATCATCGCAATGGATGCACCTTTAAAAGGAAGCGGTACATCGGAGCTTGCTAAACGTTCACGCATTGAAGAGAAAAGTACTAACACTAAAGAGAAACCGATACCCGCGCCGAAGCCGTAAATAATTGATTCTATAAAATCATGACTTTCACTGATATTAAGCAGCGCTAAACCTAAAATGGCACAGTTGGTGGTGATTAGCGGTAAAAATATACCCAATAGGCGATATAAAGTAGGGCTGGTTTTGTGCATGACCATTTCAGTAAACTGCACCACGACGGCGATCACCAAAATAAAGCTTAATGTTTGTAAATAGAGTAAGTCCAGGGGCTGCAGCAGATAAGTATTTACAATATAAGAAAGTGCCGCGGTTAAGGTTAAAACGAAGGTGGTTGCAAATGACATGCCCACGGCGGTTTCCACTTTATTGGAAACCCCCATAAACGGGCATAAACCTAAAAATTTTACCAGGATGAAGTTATTAACCAGCACAGTGCCGAAAAACAGTAAAACATAGTCGCTCATAAGAATTTAATTCCACTACTTGTGTAAGTGTATTTAGCGGGTGCAAAACAGTTGCTCATGGTAACAATAAAATAGCAGATAATCAGTGAAAAAATAACAGGATAGGCAAGTTATCTTGCAGGAGAACGGCTGCAGCCGTTCTTTTGGGAACCTTAACGCTATTGAATATTATCTAATATATATAATGCAATTTTTATACACTGGGCTTCCAGAATAGCAACTGCTATCGTTATAAATTACCGCTAATATAGCTTCCTAAAATAGCAACATAAAAAAACAAAAAAACCAATAAAGAAGGCGTATTTAAACACTAAATATCCACCTGAGTTGAAAATTGATTTACATCAATACTCAACATATAGTGTTATGTATGATTCATTTCCACTACATATTGTGTTTTTATATTTTCATTGGAGCCCTGTTATGAAACCTGTTGTTATAAAACGAGATGGAAGCCAAGTCCCTTTTAATGCATTGCGCATCGCGGAAGCCATTTTAAAAGCATCAGGCGCAGCGCGCTGTAAAGGTGTTGATGCATTTGCTATCGCCAATGAAGTTGAATGCCAATTAGAAGGTCAGGTAGAGGTCGATATCCATGACATTCAAGACTCAGTTGAAGTCTGTTTAATGAAAAGTGGCCATACTGAGCTTGCTCGTGTGTATATTGAATACCGTCATGATAGAGATATCGCTCGTGAGCGGAAAAGTCACCTCAATAATGAAATATATGGTTTGATTGAACAGAGTAACGCGTCACTGCTCAATGAAAATGCCAATAAAGACAGTAAGGTCATTCCAACACAGCGTGATTTGCTCGCGGGTATTGTTGCCAAACATTACGCTAAATCGTATATTTTACCCCGAGATGTGGTGCGCGCACATGATAAAGGTGAATTACATTATCATGATTTAGATTATGCCCCGTTTTTCCCTATGTTTAACTGCATGTTAATCGATATTAAGGGGATGTTTACCCAAGGGTTTAAAATGGGTAATGCGGAAATTGAAGAGCCAAAATCGATTTCAACAGCAACAGCGGTTACCGCACAAATTATCGCGCAAGTAGCCAGCCATATTTATGGCGGTACCACAATTAATGGCATTGATACTACGCTTGCACCTTATGTCTCTAAAAGTTACCAAAAACATTTAGCAACAGCAGAGCAGTGGGGGATCAACGAGCCTCAAGCCTATGCAGCGCAACAAACAGAAAAAGAGTGTTTGAATGCGTTCCAGTCGCTGGAGTATGAAGTTAATACACTGCACACAGCGAACGGTCAAACTCCTTTTGTCACCTTTGGTTTCGGCTTAGGTACAAGTTGGGAGGCGCGTTTAATTCAAGAGTCAATTTTTAAAATTCGTATTGCCGGTTTAGGCAAAAATCGTAAAACCGCTATCTTTCCAAAACTTGTTTTCGCCATTAAAGATGGTGTTAATCATAAAGCAACTGATCCTAATTATGATATTAAACAGTTGGCGTTAGAATGTTCAAGTAAACGTATGTATCCTGATATTTTAAATTACGATAAAGTTGTTGAAGTGACGGGGTCATTTAAAACGCCAATGGGTTGTCGCAGTTTCTTGGGCACTTACGAAGAAAACAATGAACTGATCCATGATGGTCGTAATAATCTTGGCGTAGTTAGCCTTAACTTACCACGCATCGCCTTGCAATCGGGCGGTAATGAACAAGCGTTTTACAAACTGTTAGATGTCCGTTTAAACATTGCTAAAAAAGCATTAGATACGCGCATTGAACGTTTATCTGAAGTAAAAGCAAGCGTTGCGCCTATCTTATATATGGAAGGTGCTTGTGGCGTACGTTTAAAAGCGGATGATTGTGTGGCAGAGATCTTTAAAAACGGACGCGCATCTATCTCATTAGGTTATGTAGGTTTACATGAAACTATCAATGCCTTGTATGGCTCTGACCAGCACCTGTTTGACGATAAAGAGAAGCAAGTTAAAGCGATTGCGGTTATTCGTTATCTAAAAGAAGCAACGGAGCGCTGGACAGAAGAAACCGGTTATGGCTTTAGCTTATACTCAACACCTTCTGAAAATTTATGTGATCGTTTCTGTCGTCTGGATGCAAAACAGTTCGGTGTGTTAGAAGGGGTCACTGATAAAGGTTATTACACTAACAGCTTTCATTTAGATGTTGAAAAATCAGTTAATCCTTACGATAAAATTGACTTTGAGATGCCTTATCCTGAATTAGCCAGTGGCGGTTTTATCTGTTACGGCGAATATCCTAATATGCAGCATAACCTGAAAGCATTGGAAGATGTCTGGGATTACAGTTATACACAGGTCCCTTATTATGCGACGAACACACCCATTGATGAATGTTATGAGTGTGGTTTTACGGGGGAATTT
>NZ_JBLIEK010000115.1:0-11324 GCF_047632995.1 Psychromonas sp. | reverse complement strand
AACGCAATAGCACGCGCTAATGCAACGCGCCTTGCCATCCCTCCCGAAAGTTCCATCGGTTTCAGATCTTTTGCACCACGCAAACCAACCGCTTCCAACTTCATTAAAACCAGGATAGAAAGCAATGACTCATCAAGTTTATAGTGTTCTCGCAACGGGAATGCAACATTTTCAAAGACTGAAAGTTCATTAAACAGCGCGCCACTTTGAAATAACATCCCCATTTTCTTACGCGCTTCATACAACTTTTTTTCGGAACAGTTATGGAGAGCCTGACCATTAAAAATAATTTCTCCGCTATCGACAGGCAGCTGTCCACCAATAAGTTTAAGCAAGGTTGTTTTACCAATGCCGCTCGGGCCTAAGATAGCCGTAATTTTTCCACGCTCAAATTCAAAACATAAATTATCAAATAATAACCGTTCATTTCGAGAAAAGCTGAGGTTTTTAATCACAAGATGGTCTGATTCTTTCATCAATAGCCGTTTTCTTTATATTATAAATAAGAGTGACAGTGTAAAGTTATGCTCTTTTTTATACAATTTTTTAATAACAGAACTGCAAACTAATTTACAGAAATACAAATTTTTACACTTCTCCTAGCCGATTGCTTGAAATTTAAACACAATAATGCGTTAACTCTTTATTTTTTAACTGATAACCGAGACAATAGCTAAACCAACAATATTTACTCGCCTTGCAGATGGCATTTTGTTATATATATTGTTTTTTTTCAGATTTACATAAAATTATTTATCGAGAAATCAAATGGTCACAACACCTTATGGGGCAATCAGCGCTGAAAACTATCAACGCGCAGCAAAAATCAAATTACTCATTTGTGATGTAGATGGTGTTTTTTCTGATGGGCGAATCTATTTAGGCAACCAAGGCGAAGAATTAAAAGCATTTCACACCAAAGACGGGTTTGGTATTAAAGCTATTTTAAAGCAAGGCATTAATGTTGCTGTTATTACCGGACGTCAATCAAATATTGTTGATAATAGAATGAAAGCGCTGGGTATCCCTTATGTTTTTCAGGGGAAAGAAGATAAACTAACGGTATACCAATCCCTATTAACGACACTCAATTTGACAACACAAGAGGTCGCTTATATTGGCGATGATGTGGTGGATTTACCCGTTATCCAAGATTGCGGTTTAGGTATAGCGGTTAACGATGCACATCCACTGGTGTTACAAGGCGCAGATTTAATCACTCACACAAAAGGTGGTTTTGGTGCGGTGCGCGAGATTTGCGATCTTTTTTTACAATGTCATAAGCAGCTTAATATCACCCGGGGTAAAAGTGAATAAATGAATAAACGCCAAAGTATCCCATTTGTTTTATTACTCTGCGCTTTTTTACTGTGGTTGTTTTTCAAACCAGAAACAAACGTGCCAATATCGCCAAAGCAACAGTTCAATTATATAGCTTATAATGTTAGCAGCATTCATTTTGATGAGAGTGGTAAAATAGCGCATAAACTCTTTGCCGATAAGGCAACCAGTTTCGCCGAAAACGATATTACTGTATTTGAACACCCCAAGGTGATGTTTTACATTGAAGATAAAGAGACTAATGAGATATCGGTTTGGCAAATAAGCAGTGAACATGGCATTCTTTATGAACAAAAAAAATTGATCTTATCAAAAGAGGTCTGGGTGAAAAATCTCAGTTTAGATCAACTAGTAGAAACGATGACGACAGAAGAATTAACCATTCGACTGGATAAAAAAGAGATAAGTAGTGATCTGTTAGTTAATTGGCAGGGACCACAAATGCGACAGCAAGGCATTGGTATGTGGGCTTCTCTAATCACAGAAGAATTAATTGTAAAAGATAAAATAAAAGCGGTATACCTCAATGAAAATAAATAAACTAAGTTTAGTATTCAGCGCATTACTCTTTTCATTTTCAAGTGTTGCACTTGAATCTGATTATGATCAAGCGATCAATGTTAGCTCGGTAAGTCAAAACGCACAGATGAAAACAAATACCATTGTATTTCTACAGGATGTGCTACTGACACAGGGCTCGATTAAAATAACGGGTGATAAACTGACTGTTATTCGCGGCACATTACCCAATCATGAAATAATGATAGCCGATGGTAATGTCGCCACTTTTTACCAGACCCAATCTGACGGAAAACCTTTTGATGCGCAGGCAAACCGCATCCATTATGATATTGCCAAAGGAAAAATAACACTCACGGGTAATGCCCAAGTTAAGCAGCTGGATAGTCAAATTAACGGGTCGATAATAGAGTATTTTCTCAACACGAAAGAGTTAATTGTCAATACAGGAGAGGGTGAAGATGAACGCGTTCGCACTGTGTTTTTACCCGCGCAATTTGAAAAAGAAAAAACAGAGCCGACTGAAGATAAAACCTCAACACAAGAAGAATAATTAAAATGGCCGAATTAATAGCAAAAGGTTTAGTAAAAAGCTACAAAGGTCGTGCCGTAGTAAATGGTGTCAGTTTAACGGTAAAAACGGGAGAAATTGTCGGTTTGCTTGGCCCCAATGGCGCAGGTAAAACGACCTCCTTCTACATGGTAGTTGGCTTGATCAAGCAAGATCAAGGCTCGATTATTATTGATGGCGAGGATATCTCTCATCATCCCATGCATATTCGCGCGCAAAAAGGGATCGGATATTTGCCCCAGGAAGCCTCCATCTTCCGCCGTTTAACGGTCACGGATAATATTATGGCCATTTTGCAAATACGTAGCGAGTTAACTCAAGCGGAGCGTGAACAGAAATTAGAATCTTTACTTGAAGAGTTCCATATTACTCATATCCGCAACAACAAAGGGATGAGCCTGTCTGGTGGCGAACGCCGCCGTGTTGAAATTGCACGTGCACTGGCAACTGAGCCTAAATTTATTCTCTTAGATGAACCTTTTGCAGGGGTTGATCCGATTTCCGTTATCGATATTAAAAAGATTATTCAGCAGCTACGAGATCGTGGTTTGGGCGTATTAATCACCGATCACAACGTACGTGAAACATTGGATGTATGCCAACATTCATATATCGTTAGCCACGGTGAAATTATTGCAATCGGGACGCAAGACGAAATATTAGCAAACGCACACGTAAAACAAGTTTATCTAGGTGAAGAGTTTAAATTATAAGGTATAGTTAGGTCAGGGAATTGCTTCGTATAAGGAAAAAAGCGTTTTGATGAAACAAGGTTTACAGCTGAAGATGGGGCAGCAACTTTCGATGACCCCGCAATTACAACAAGCAATTAAGTTATTACAACTTTCCACCCTTGAATTACAGCAAGAGATCCAAAATGCGCTCGATGAAAATCCATTACTTGAACAAGATGACACCAGCACCATGGAAGAGGTTGGTAAAGAACAGGATAGCAGTCAGGTAGATACCTCTGAAGCAATAACCAAACAAGAATTCTCAGATGATCTGCCCACAGAGGATAACTGGGAAGAGTCATATACACCGCCACCGACCACCACTATCTCTTCCGGCACATCTAGCTATGAGGGGGAAGATACAATTTACCAAGGCGAATCTTCAAACACCCTGCAAGATCACCTAATCTGGCAGATGCAACTCACCCCCTTCTCTGAAACTGATTTATTAATTGCTACCGCAATCATCGACTCAATTGATGATTCAGGTTACTTAAGAAGCAGTTGCGAATCAATTTTAGAAAGTCTTGCCACTGACATAGAGGGGCTTGAATTAGATGAGATTGTTGCCGTATTAAAACGTATTCAACATTTTGATCCGCTTGGCGTGGCCGCTCGTTCAACGCAAGAATGCCTGCAGATTCAGCTTCAGCAACTACCAAAAGATACGCCTTGGTTGAGCGAAGCGCTTATGATACTTGATTTGCATATGGAGCTACTTGGTAATCGAGACTACCGTACGCTCGCCAGAAAAACCAAATTAAAAGAAACGCAGTTAGCTGAGGTAATGCGCCTGATTCAAAGTATGGAGCCGCGCCCGGGCAACCAAATTGAAGACAGTCAAGCACAATATATTGTGCCCGATGTTTATGTGAAAAAAATTGCCGGACAATGGCGTGTTTCATTAAATGCAGATTGTGATCCCAACCTTTCAATCAATCAGCAATATGCAGATTTATGCAAAGGTAATATTAGTAAAACTGATTCACAATTTATTAAAGGCCATCTGCAAGAAGCAAAGTGGTTTATTAAAAGCTTAGAAAGCCGCAATGAAACATTATTAAAAGTATCAAATTGTATCGTGCAGCAGCAGCAAGCCTTTTTTGAATATGGCGATGAGTCGATGAAACCTATGGTCTTAAATGATGTTGCATTTGAAGTTGAGATGCATGAATCAACTATTTCCCGGGTCACAACACAAAAGTTTATGCATACGCCAAGAGGCATCTATGAACTCAAATTTTTCTTTTCCAGCCATGTTGCCACGGAAAGTGGCGGTGAATGTTCATCGACTGCAATTCGCGCTTTAATTAAAAAGCTAATCAATGCGGAGATAGCAAATAAGCCCTTAAGTGACAATAAGATAACTCAGTTACTCGAAGAGAAAGGAATTCAAGTAGCGCGCCGTACGATTGCAAAATACCGAGAGTCATTAGGTATTCCGCCATCAAATCAACGTAAACAGTTGCTCTAATTTTTGATTAACATTAAGAAATAACAATTTCTTGATAGTTATTCATGAGCAAACTGCTAAACTCGCGCGATTGTTTTACAATGGCTCAGATAGAATATGAAAATATCGACTTTATTAGCTAAAGATTCAGTTTTTAGCAAAGCGAACTGCACCAGTAAAAAGGGTGCATTAGAAAAAATAAGCCATATTGCTGGTGAAAAATTAAATATAGATCCGCAGATTCTATTTAATAATTTAATTGCCCGTGAAAAGATAGGCTCTACAGGGGTAGGCTCAGGCATTGCCATCCCTCATGTGAAAATTGACAGCAGTTTACCTGCAACGGCTGTTTTTATTCAATGTGCAACCGCCATCGATTACGACTCCTATGATGGTAAAAAAGTAGATCTTCTTTTTGCTATTTTTGTGCCTGAAGACCGTTGCCAGCAATATCTTGTCGCGCTTGGCGAAATCAGCAAAAAACTATTAGACAAGCCTTTTTTACGTCAATTAAGAAATGCAGACAATGACCAAACTCTTTTTGAGTTGCTGCAGGCAGAATAAGGCATAAATTGGAGTTGCAATGAAATTAATCATCATCAGTGGACGCTCTGGTTCGGGAAAAACAATCGCACTGCATGTGCTCGAAGACTTAGGTTATAACTGTATTGACGGTGTACCCTTTCAGCTTCTCGAACAGTTAATTGATACGGTTGATGCCAAACATAATAAAGTTGCCATCAGTTTGGATATTCGTAATCTGCCAACTAAAGCCGTTGACATTGAACTGCTGCTCAGCGCAATAAGGGCTAAAGTTGAGATAGAGATTATTTATCTGGATGCAATCAGCAGCGAATTAATCCGCCGTTATAGCGAAACTAGGCGGCTGCATCCGCTCTCCAGAAAGAAATTATCTTTATCACAAGCACTTGAACTTGAAAATGAACTGCTGCAACCTATTCGTGATTCTGCAGCGCTCAAAATGGACACTACAACGCTTTCAATTCACAATCTAAATGAACGTCTTAAAATCCATCTGCAAGGCTCTACGAAAAGCAAATTACTGATTATATTTCAATCTTTTGGCTTTAAATACACACATCCAGACGATGCCGATTATATTTTCGATGTGCGTTTTTTACCCAACCCCCATTGGGAACCCGAGCTACAAAAACACACAGGTTTAGAGCAACCGGTAAAAGATTATCTCGATTCGCATCGCTTGGTTAAGCAGACAATTAACCAAATTGAATATCTATTCCAATCCTGGTTACCCCATCTTGAAAACAATAACCGCAACTATGTCACCATTGCGATTGGTTGTACCGGCGGTAAACATCGCTCGGTCTATGTAACTGAGCAAATTGCAGCACGCTTTAAGGGCAAGTATCAGGTCCAAATTGAACATAAGTGCTTAAAAGGGCAATAAACAGATGGATATCATCAAGCAAACAATTACAATACAAAACAAATTAGGATTACACACTCGCGCAACGATTAAACTTGTTGAATTAGTGAACTCTTTTGATGCAACCATTACAATCCGCCACCAAAATAAACAGGCAGATGCAGATAGCGTACTGGGTTTACTGGTTTTAGAAACTTGCTATGGTCAAGAGATTGAAATAATTGCAAAAGGTAATGAGGCACAACAAGCGATGCTTGCCGTCACTAAACTAATAGAAGACAAATTTTTTGAAGAATAACATTTAGGATAAACATAAGGGGTCATACCATGCTGGAAAATACCGATGTACAAAATGCCCAGCAACGTCTCCAAGAAGTAAACAAAGCCATTTCAAGCGGCATGTTTGTATTAGCACGTAGTATTCTGAAAAAAATGCCTGCTTGTGACGTTGCCCTACTCCTTGAATCCTCTCCACCTGCAAATCGTAAAGTCCTATGGAATTTAACCGATTACGATCTACAAGGTGAAATTCTTGAAGAATTAAATGAAGATGCAAAAGATGGCATCATAAATTTAATGGGCGCAGCAAATTTAGTTGCCGCTACAGAGGGTATGGACACAGATGATCTTGCCTATATTTTGCGTGGTATTCCAGATAGTATCTACAAAGCTGTACTGCAACAGATGGACGAGCAAGACAGACATCGTGTAGAGCAAGCACTCGCTTACCCTGAAGACACTGCCGGTTCGATGATGAACACTGACACAATCACCCTTCGAGCCGATGTTTCGGTTGATGTTGTACTACGTTACTTACGTTTAAAAGGTGAATTACCAGAAGCCACTGATACCTTATATGTCGTTAATCAATATGACCAATTAATTGGTGATGTCCCCCTTTCAACTCTGCTGACAGTTGATCCCACCCTTTCCATTGCACAAGTAATGAATAATAAAACTGAAACATTACTTGTAGAGATGGATGAGGGTGAAATAGCGAAGCTCTTTGAACGCCATGATTGGATCTCAGCCCCCGTTGTGGATCCGCAAAACCATCTGTTAGGCCGAATCACCATTGATGATGTCGTTGATATTATTCGTGAAAATGCCGAGCACTCAATGATGGGTATGGCCGGTATGGATGACGATGAAGATACCTTTGCCGCCATTATTCCCAGTGCAAAACGCCGTACTGTGTGGCTTTCACTTAATTTAATTGCGGCATTTATTGCGGCGTCCGTCACCAATATGTTTGAAGCAACATTGGATCAAATGGCGACACTTGCAGTATTGATGACCATAGTACCCAGCATGGGTGGTATTGCAGGTAATCAGACGCTTGCTCTGGTTATTCGCGGTCTTGCTGTTGGCCATATAGGCAGCAGTAATACACGCTGGTTAATCGGTAAAGAAACGGCGATTGGTATTATTAACGGTTTGGTCTGGGCTATTTTAGTCGCAACTGCGGTCACTCTGTGGAAAGGCAATATTCAGGTTGGTTTCATTATAGCTGGGGCGATGTTTATCAATCTATCTGCTGCTGGCATAGCAGGGGTGGCCATCCCGCTGATTATGCATAAATATAAAATAGATCCCGCGCTTGCTGGCGGTATGGCATTAACAACTGTGACTGATGTGATTGGGCTGTTCTCTTTCTTAGGCATGGCAACCTTAATATTAGGCTTAGACTAGCGAAAATAAGCTAGCTCTGCACAAACTCTAACCACGACTCAATGAGATTCAAAAAATCTTCCAAACCACAAGATGCTTGAATCTCTAGGTCATAAAACACCAAATCGTCCTCTAAATCTATCTCATCCTGATTATTCATTAAACTATGATTGATGACCTGTGCTTCATCTTGATTAAGTAAAAGCGAAAACTCACTGCCCGCTAATTTGAATTCGTTGATAGCACGCTGTTGCAATAAAACAATATTAGCAAGCAGCGCTTCTATCCAATCTAGCGCCTGCCCTTCCTGCTCCAGCCAAGTGGCAAACGCCTCATGCCCCATAGATAACTTGACAGTTGCTTGCTCGCTAATAAAATCTTTTCTAAATTCAAATTCCATAGTTTCTCAAAATAGCTAATAAAATTAATCGGTAAATTAACCGTTAGTATACATGATTGATGAAAACTTTCTGAGTATCGGCTGAGTGATTCTGGCCTGTGCAAACGTTCGTTATTTTCCCACGATAACTAATACCAATTCCATTAATTAGATGATCTATTAAGGCGCAGGAAAAATGGATGAAAGCAAGGCATTGATTGCAGTAACTAGTTGTTCTAATTATAAAATCAATAACGAAGCTCGCATTCATTTGAACAAGCATAAATGAATAGATAATTAGTGGATTTGGTATAAGGCCATATAAAAGTGAATCTCCTTAATATCTCCCTATTTCCTCCATAATAATCACACACTTATTTTATATAGTGAAGCCAATCGATATTGCTGCGATTGCACTATCAGCACTTTAAAGGTGCCACATAATGACACTATTATATAAGATCAATTTAGATAGATAACGGGTGCTTACTTTTCCAATAAAAATTAACCCGTTAAATATTTCACTGATTACAGCATCTTATTTGTTACTGCTTGAAATATAAGGAACTATCTAGTGAATAGAATAAAAATGGTGATGCCAGTACTTTTTGCTCTGCTAACGCTGCTTTGGTTGTCGGCTGAAAATTTCAGCGCAATTAGCTGGTCATATTTTCCTGTTCGGGAAATTGCCATACAGTACAGTGGGATTTTAGCCATATCGGCAATGAGCATAGCTATGCTGCTGGCGTTGCGATTAAAACCACTGGAAAAATTTTTAAATGGGTTAGATAAATCTTATCGCTTACATAAGTGGTTAGGCATTAGTTGTCTGGTAGTGGCCATAATCCATTGGTTTTGGACGAAAGGCAGTAAATATATGGTTGCTATGGGTCTGTTAGAGAAGCCTGCTGGTCGAGGGAAAATGCCGCTACCTGCTGATTTAAGTGCCATTGAAGCTTTTTTCAACAGCCAGCGTCATTTAGCTGAATCAGTAGGAGAGTGGGGTTTTTATCTGCTTATTGTGCTGATTGTTATTGCACTGACCAAAACTATCCGCTACCCGAAATTTTTAACTACACACAGAATAATCTCCTTGGTTTATCTGCTTTTCGTGTTTCACACTGTTATATTAATGAAATTTACGTATTGGCAGCAGCCAATCGGCTGGCTTGTCTACACCTTAATCGCGGCCGGAGCTTGGGCTGCTATGCACAGCCTTTGCGGCAGAATAGGCCGTAGAAACAAAGTACAAGCAAGCGTTGAACAGTTCCACTTTTTTGAAGATAATAAAGTGCTTGATATCACCATAAACACTCAGCACAACTGGCAAGGACACAATCCCGGGCAGTTTGCTTTTATTAAGTTCACAGGCGAGGAGCCACACCCTTTTACAATTGCTTCCGAGCACAACGATAAAGGCAACATCCGCTTTCAAATTAAAGCGCTTGGTGATTTTACCAAAAGGCTTAAAAACAACCTTAATATCAATGATCCGGTCATAGTGGAAGGTCCTTACGGGTATTTCAATTTTAAATCAGAAACGCAGCGCCAAATTTGGGTCGCCGGGGGAATAGGTATCGCTGCATTTACCGCACAAATGGAAATGCTAGCGCAAACTCCTCCATTAAAGCAGATAGATCTCTTTTATTGCACACAGTGTCCAGATAATGATTTTATTACCTATATTAATCAATTGGCCAAACAGGCTAAGATTAATTTACATCTGAGAGACACCAATAAAACGGAATTTTTAACGGCAAAAAAAATTACGGAGATGATAGTCAGTTGGGAAAAAGCAGATATCTGGTTTTGTGGTCCGAACAATTTCGAAAAAAAATTGCGTTGTGATTTTGCTCAGTTAGGACTAAATGTAAATAACTTTCATTCTGAATTATTTGCAATGCGTTGAACATCTTGATTTTATAGCCCCTTTGCCTTACTAACCTTTATCAACAGATGATGCCCTGAACCCTTTCAGAGCAGGCTTTCGGCATCAATATCACCTACTATTATCCCCATGACGAGATCATCTCCGAACAGCAACAGGGGTAAAGACGTTAGCCTTCACGGCTAGCGCACAGCAGTAAAAACGTGCAAAAATGCCCTCGCCGCAGCAGTTTAGTTTAAAAAGAACCACAGCTACCGCCCATATTTTCCCTGAAAATTCTTATTCGCGTGACAATTGTCACGATTTCTGCTCTTTAGCTTTGACTAAAGATAACGCTTATTTTAACCTAACTTTGCTGAATCGTTTCACTGAACCGCTTCACCAAATGTTCCAGTGGGTTTTCTAAGTAATAGAAATGCCCACTGAATATTTACAAGTAATTTTCATACAATAAAAATGGAAGTAAAGTGATGAAAGTTAACAGTTTTTTAAAAATATCAGTAATAGCAGTCTCTGTTGCAACATCTCTTTCAGCATTCGCTGGTATTAGCCTTATTAATAATGAAAAAGGTAATTTTGCAATAGGTGGCGTTGGTGTTGATGATGCATGGTGTAAATTTGGAGCATAAAACACTGGTTATACCTGCACGCAGATAGAAGGTATTTCACTCGAATGCCTTCTGTCACAACTTGGTTGACCAGTCCGAACTCAGTCGGCGAAGAAATTGCCATTATATACGTTTAACATTTTCAGCCCGACCGCTATTGAATATTGATAAAGCGGCGAGTTTAAGATGTTAACTAATTGATAGATAAAGAAGTTTTTAAATAACACAATTAAATAGAGGAATGGAAAATGAATATAGAAAACAAAAAAATTGTTGCTATTACCGCCTGCCCGACCGGTGTAGCACACACTTTTATGGCCGCAGAAGCGTTAACCCAAAAAGGGAAAGAACTTAATCTTCAAATTAAAGTTGAAACTCGCGGCTCTGTTGGCGCAAAAAATCAGTTAACTGCAGAAGATATCCGCACAGCAGATCTAGTTATTATTGCCGCCGATATTGAAGTGGATTTAGCTCGCTTTGATGGTAAAAAGCTGTACAAAACAAGCACAGGTTTGGCGCTTAAGAAAACCGAACAGGAAATAAATAACGCATTTGCACAAGCCACTGTTTACCAAAGCCAGGGTGGTAATAATACAGCAAGTCAGGAAAAACAAGGATCTGGTATCTATAAGCATCTTATGACAGGTGTATCACATATGCTTCCAGTTGTTGTGGCCGGTGGTCTATTAATTGCCCTCTCTTTTGTATTTGGTATTGAAGCATTTAAAGAAGAAGGCACTCTGGCTGCCGCG
>NZ_JBLIEK010000114.1:0-11400 GCF_047632995.1 Psychromonas sp. | reverse complement strand
ATTACAGTGAGCGTTTAAATAAAATTGCTTCGCATCGTTTGTTAGCTATTTTGCGCGGTAAAAGTGAAAAGGTTTTAAAGGTTAAATTAGAGGCTGATCCCAAGCAGGATAAAAGCTGTAAAACATCCTATTGTGAAGTGTTGATAGCCAACCATTTAGGTTTCTCATTAAACAATGTAGCGGCTGACAGTTGGCGTGCGCAGGTGGTCAAAAAAGTTTGGAAAGGTAAATTGTCGGGGTTATTAGAAACGCAGTTAATTACAGCTTTAAAAGAAAAGGCTTATGACAGTGCGATTGATGTTTTCGCCGGCAATTTAAAAGATCTGTTAATGGCGGCGCCTGCCGGGCGTAAAGTGGTATTGGGGTTAGATCCGGGATTTAGATCGGGCTGTAAAGTAGCGGTGATTGATGAAACCGGCAAGTTACTCGATTATGCAACCATTTACCCTCATGCCCCTGTATTTAAAACAGAGCAAGCAGAGCTTGTCGTACTGAAATTAATAGAAAAATATAAAGTAGATTTGATTGCTATCGGTAACGGCACCGCATCGCGGGAAAGTGATAGTTTTGTGCGAACCTGTTTAAGTAAGCAATCCGCCTCAGTCACACAGCTTATTGTCAGTGAAGCGGGCGCTTCTGTTTATTCGGCCTCTGAGCTTGCCTCGCTTGAGTTTCCTAAGCTTGATGTGTCAATACGCGGCGCCGTTTCGATTGCGCGCCGTTTGCAGGATCCGTTGGCTGAGTTAGTTAAAATTGATGCCAAAGCGATTGGTGTGGGGTTATATCAGCATGATCTTAACCAAGCGCAATTAAGCAAAAGGTTACAGGCGGTTGTTGAAGATTGTGTTAACGCAGTAGGTGTTGACGTAAACAGCGCCTCTGTTTCACTGCTCAGTTTTATTGCCGGATTAAATAAAACCATTGCCCAAAATATCGTTGCTTACCGCGATACTTATGGCATTTTCAGATCCCGTCAAACGCTGAAAAAAGTGCCCCGTTTAGGGGATAAAGCGTTCCAACAATGCGCGGGATTTTTGCGCATAATTGATGGCAATAATCCACTGGATAACTCCGCTGTCCATCCGGAAGCGTATAATCTGGTTAATGATATCGCCAGACAGCAAAGCCATGAGGTAAAAGCACTCATTAATAATTTAGAGCTGTTAAACAAGGTCAATATAGAATTGTTAGTGAGCTCTGAATTTGGGGCTTTAACCATTAAAGATATTATTAATGAAATCAGCAAACCGCGACGCGATCCTCGTCCTCAATTTAAAACCGTGAGTTTTGCAAAAGGGGTCAAAACACTTAGCGACTTAAGGGTCGATATGGTTTTACAAGGGGTAGTTTCTAATGTCACCAGCTTTGGCGCGTTTGTCGATATTGGCGTGCACCAGGATGGATTAGTGCATATTTCGCAGTTGGCCGAAAAGTTTGTCTCAGATCCGCTGCTGGTGGTCAAAGCCGGACAGATTGTAGAAGTTAAAGTGCTGGAACTGGATCTTGATAGAAAACGGGTCGCATTAACTATGCGTTTGTAATATACGTTTATAAGAGAATAATAGTTGAGAAATGCACAGTGCGGGCGCGGGTTTAGCCCGCATTTTTTTTGATAAGGTAGATGATATTTGAGAGATAGAGAGTGAAGACCGGTCTAAGGTTACAAAAAATTGAGCAGATAATAACCCGCAGATATGACCATATTTGGGATTGCTGCTGCGATCATGGTTTATTAGGTTTTAATCTGCTTAAGGCGCAGGCAGCGCAGACTGTTCACTTTATCGATATTGTGCCGGCATTGCTGACGCAAATAGAAAACACATTGCAAAATCACTGGCAGGGCGACCGGCAAGCCTGGCAAGTGCATTGCATTGATGCGGGGGTATTACCGATAACGGCGTGTTCGACGCAACCCGAAACAGATACGCACCTTATTATTATTGCCGGCATTGGTGGCGAGTTACTTATCGAGCTGATGCAGTCACTGTTATTGTTATCTGAAAATCATCCTATTGAATTTATTTTATGCCCCGTTCATCACAATTATAAAGTGCGCCAGTTTCTCATTAACAATAAGCTCGGTTTACTTAATGAAGCGCTGGTTTTTGAAAATGGCCGCGGCTATGAAATAGTGCATGTTTCATGCAATAGCGGTCAACCTCTGTCCGCTGTCGGCTCAATCATGTGGGATTTTAGTGATCCCTTACATCGCAATTATTTACATAAAACCATCGGCCATTATCAGCGCATCGCCAAAAATCCAAATGCGGATGTAACAAGCATCCTTAAGCAGTACCAGCAGTTACGGTAAAATGCTATTATCCGCGCCCAGTTAGTTTTTTATTATTGAGTTTGATTATGCGCCTGCTTAAATCTACCGTTCACCCTGATATTGAGTCCCTTGAAAAAAGTACTTTTTTACGCGTTGCTACACGCGCAATCATTATTAAAGGTGATAAAATTTTAATGCTCTATACCGAGCGTTATCATGATTATACTTTACCAGGTGGTGGGCTTGATGATGGCGAAGATCTGCAGCAAGGTTTAATTCGTGAGTTACAAGAAGAGACGGGCGCGCAAAATATTAGAGATATCCGTGAGTTTGGTTTATATGAAGAGTTTCGTCCCTGGTACAAAGATGATTTTGCAATTATGCATATGAAATCTTACTGTTATATTTGCGCTATCGATGCCCAGCTAGGCGCAACAAAGTTGGAAGATTACGAAATAAAGAATGGTATGAAAGCTGTGTGGTTAAGTGTTTATGATGCAATTGCACATAATGAATTAACGATTAAAAATAGCACGAAAAAAGGGATGTCGATTGAGCGTGAAACTTTTTTATTAAAGTTGATTGCAAAAGAATTACTATCCCCACTGCGACAAGAAAAAGTCAGTTAAAGAGGCGTTGCTACGATAAAACAGCAACACCTCACTGTTGCTGTTTTATTGCTGCGCTTCGACGCCCGAAGCAATCGGAAGCTCAGGTAATGATTCCCCATCGTTATTCGGGTAAACAATAAATTCACCGTGGTATTTAACCTTAGATTTATAATCTGTAATTTTGTAGAGCAGTAAATCTTGTGCAAATGCACAATCAATGATTGTTTGCTGATTGCCGCGTATATATAAAGAGATAGGTTTTATCAGAACACCTTGCTCATCAAAACAGTTCTGCATCTGCTCTGCGCAGACAATTAACGACTCTTTGCCGCCACTATGTCTATTTAGCCTCTCACCCACAACAAGATCTGTTGTGACCAGCCATTGATCATCGTCAAGCGCTGCATAAAGCTTATGAAACTGTTCAATATGAACTGGCTGTAATTGTTCCTGCTCATCTAATATTTGGCTGTAACATGTTTTCAGGTAGGTGAATTTCGCTTTTAGCCCAGCGTCTTTACCTAAACTGCGTGCCTGGCTTTGCCACCCTTTTAATGCAGCTAAAACAACTGAATCAAAGCGTTTCTTTTTGATGGAATTGGTCACCCATGCGCCTAAATAATGCGCTTCACTAAGTGGGTTATGCGGTGTTCTTCCCGATGCTTGTGATACCGTTAATTCAGTTAGCGCGAGATTAATTAATTTATAAACTTCTTGGGAGAAGATAACCATGTAATTCCTATTTTTTATCAAAGTAAGTGACCGATATGCCATAGTTAAAAGTATGACAGGCAATAAAGAGTGTCACAAGTAGATAAATGCAAGTAAGTCGTTTAAACAAGGTAAAATTAACTTATAGTTATGGTATCAGTGATCCTATTGAAGGCAATTTCGAGGCGGTATGGTAAATAAAAAAACAACAGTGTCTTTGGTGCTTGGGAGTGGGGGCGCACGTGGGCTTGCTCATATAGGTGTCATTAACTGGTTAGTTGAAAATAATTATCAAATAAAATCGATATCAGGCAGTTCGATTGGCGCATTAATTGGCGGCATCTATGCGTCAGGGAATTTAGATAAGTATGAGAAATGGGTTTGTGCAATAAATAGAATGGACATCATCTCTCTGCTGGATATCGCATGGAAATCCAATGGATTTGTACGCGGTGATAAAATAATCAACACGCTGGTGGAGTTATTAGGCGATCAGCTGATTGAGGATTTACCGCTTTCATTTACGGCGGTTGCCTCCGATATAAAGAATGAAAAAGAGGTTTGGATAAATTCGGGATCCTTGTTCGACGCTATCCGCGCCTCTATCTCAATGCCCCTATTTTTTACCCCGGTAATACGTAATGGGGTAACGCTTATTGATGGTAGTGTACTCAACCCTATGCCCATCGCCCCCACATTCAGCGATCAAACTGATATGATCATTGCGGTTAATTTAGGGGGGCGAATCCAAAAAGAGATATCGGTTCAAAAATCGCCTAAAAAAGATCCGCCAGAAGCGGGTGATATAAGTATTCATAACAAGATACTGGCTTTTATTGACAGCTTTAGAAATAGTCACCCAATCCCGTCGACGGATTTGGGGGCCTTTGAGATTGTTAACCAAGCACTCGATGCAATGCAAAGCACTATCGCACGTCAAAAGCTAGCGTCCTATCCAGCCGATTATACTATCGAAATCGCACGTAATGCCTGTGGGGTTTTAGAGTTTGACAGGGCTCAGGAGATGATCGATTTAGGATATCAACAAGCAGCGTTTTATTTACCGAGTAAATAAACGTTCTATAAAAATTAGTTAGGATAAAAATGGACGACATAAATAACATTATTAGCCACACCGAAAACTGGGTTAAGCAGGTCATCGTTAAATACAATATCTGCCCCTTTGCACGTCAAGAAGTAGATCGGGGATCGGTTCGTTATACGGTTGCACAGGGGGAAATAGAAGAGTTATTAGTTGCGCTTATTAAAGAGTGCCAATACTTAGAGGCGCATAGCGATACTGAAACAACGCTATTTATAATGCCCTATAGCGTACCGGTTTTTGACGACTTTTTAGATCTGCTGGATTTAGCCAACGATCTCCTGTTTGAACAAGGTTTTGAAGGCGTTTATCAACTTGCAAGTTTTCACCCGGATTACTGCTTTGCTGGCGAGGCGCAAAATGATCCCGCAAATTACACTAACAGATCTCCCTATCCAACCTTGCATCTTATTCGCGAAGCAAGCATGGAGATTGCGTTAAAAAATCACCCTGACCCGGATGCAATTCCGCAACGTAATATTGAATTTTCTCGAAAAAAAGGGGCCGAATTTTTTGCCAACCTGTTGGCTGGCTGTATAACAAAGGGGTGAGCGCCGCCGTAAACAAAATCACACACAATATTTAACATTAAAAATGGTAGTGTAATATCAGATCTGAATTTACTGCCTTTCCATTTTAAGTAAGGGAATAATTATTTTGCTGTACGGATTTGATGTTGGCGGTACAAAAATCGCTTTTGCAGTGTTTGATCAAAACCTAAACTGCCTGTTTTCTGAGCAGCGCCCGACGCCCAGTGATTATGCCTCTTTTATGACGCTTATCGGCGCATTGGTTCAACAGGCCGATAGTCAGTTTTCCTGTATTGGATCTGTTGGAATCGGCTTTCCCGGGACACTTAATCCACAAGATCACAGCGTAAATTGTGCCAATGTAGCCGCTATAAAAGGGCAGCAGTTGGGGGCGGATTTATCAGCGCTGTTAGGGCGTAAAGTTGTATTAGAAAATGATGCCAACTGTTTTTTGCTCTCTGAATGCTACGGCGGCAGTGCTGATAACTGCGCCACTGTGTTGGCTGTTACACTGGGAACGGGTGTGGGCGGAGCAATTTTTGTCAACGGCGCTATCCAAAGTGGTTTTAATGCACTTGCCGGGGAGATAGGTCATTACCCGCTTCCTGCTACTATGCTCTTAAAATACCCGGATTTACCAAAGCTCACCTGCGGCTGCGGAAGGCAGCTGTGTTTAGAGAGTTATATCTCCGGCACCGGGCTTTCGAACTTATACCTGCACTATTCACAAAACAACGCGTCACAAAACAACGCGCAAAACCATCCGAAAACAGCGCTGCAGGGACCGCAGATTATTGAGAAATACCGCGCGGCGGATAAAACCGCAATGCAAGTGGTGGATCTTTATCTGGATCTGTTAGCCGCCGGTTTAGCCACTGCAATATTAGTACTAGATCCCGATGCGCTTATATTAGGCGGCGGTCTATCCAACCTTGAACTGTTGCCGCAAGCGCTGGAAAAACGCCTCCCGGAACATCTGCTTAAGCAGGTGAGCTTACCCAAAATCAGGCGCGCAACATTCGGCGCGACAGGCGGGGTTCGCGGCGCGGCGTTATTAAATCAGTGCGCATAAAAACAGCACCAATCGACTCAGTCCACAATAGTTGCCTCGAATCGACTCAATGTTACGTTAAAGCGTGTTATCGCTGCGCTTAAATGCACAAACTTATCTAAAAATCATCGACAAAAGCCGCCATTCCTTATAAATTGTCCGGCTTATTGTATTCACCATTTTTTTGTATAAAAACCGTTCAAAGAAGGATCCACTATGGTTCAGCAAGCCTATTCTCTACTGCGAATTATCATTATCGACAGTTTCTGGAAAGGCCAAGTTAATGAACTCGATTTAACTGGGCATACTCAACTTGAAGGCACCAATGGTGCGGGCAAAACCTCATTAATGCGTTTATTGCCGCTATTTTATGGTATGCGTCCCAGTGATATCGTCAGTAAGGTGGATCAAGCAAGAAATTTTGCTGATTATTACCTGCCGCGTGATTCGAGTATGCTGGTTTATGAATACCAGCGTCCCTACGGGCAAACCTGCATGGTGTTAGCGAGCAGCGATGGTCGTAGCGTGCATTTTAAACTGATTGATGGCGCTTATAATAGCGACTCTTTTATCGGTGAAGACAAACACCCGTTAGCGGTCAGTGAAGTGGAACGGATCTACCGCAATGCCGGTTGTTACTGTTCCAGTTATTTAGGCGTCGATAAATACCGTCAAGTAATCCAAAATCTGCGCAGTGGCCGCAAACTCAAAGATGTGCGTCAACTGCAGAGCCGTTTCTCGTTTAGTGATTTACCGACGCCGCATATCGATAAAGTCATTAACGGCACGATCGAAAAAAATCTGGATTTTGATGCAGTTAAACGGATGCTGGTGGCTATCTCCAGTGATCATCTGGCGCGTAACAGCATCGAAGAAAAAGAGCAGATAAGCCTGAATAAGGAGGATATTAGCCATTGGTTAGCGGATATCCAGGCCAGCCGCGCCATTCAAAAAGTAGCGGATAAAATTTCAATCTGGCAGAGTGATTTTAATAATCTCGATAGTTTGCTGGTTAAATTACAACATCTCCATTTTGAGATTATTAACCATCAGAACAAACTTGAGCTGTTACAAGAGACGCGCCAACAGAGCAAAGAGGACGCGCGTAAAACCTTGGATAAACTCGAGGCTGAATTAAAAAACGGCGGGGAATCGCTACGCAGAGATATTTCTAAAATAGTGGCCTTAATCGAAGCGGATCAAAGCCGCATCGATCTGCTCGATCAAGATAAGCTTAAATATGACGATAATGATGCGGCCAGTTTTCAGCTGCAGGCTGACAGGGCGCCGCATATTCAGCAGCAGCTCAATGAAGTAAATGATGTTATTGAAGCCTTCGAAGGCCATATCAGTAAAATACAGCGTAAATTTGAAAAACTGATCCAGGATTTAACCCTGCAAAAAGTAACCGATCTGGGGGCCAATAAAGAGAACGCGGCGCGCATTAAAGAATCGGCGAATGTGCAGCTTACAGTTATTAGTGAAACCTATCAGGCGCAGCTCGGTCAGCTTAACGAGCTTTTAAACGGTACCTTTTTAAAGCTTAATATGCAGCAGCAAACCCTTGATAATAAACTGGCTCAGGCCGAGCTTGCGCAGCAAAACCCGATTATTGATGCTGAGCTGCTAGCCTATATTGAAACAAACCAAAATAATTTAACGCAAACCCATGAAACGCAGATGCTGATTCTGCAAAAAAGCAATGAGGCCAACCAGCAGCTCACGGTACTTGAAAAACAGCGGGAGAAACTGCTCGATAAACATAAACAAGATAACCGCTATTTAGAACAGCTAAAACAGCAGTGTGCAGCGGTGGAATTACAGCTGCTTCCTGAAGTCGGTTCGCTGCAGCATTATTTAGTGAATGAACCATCAGCCTCTCACTGGAAAGATAATATCGGCCGTTTGTTATCCAGTGAGCAGCTCGCGCGCACCGATTTAGATCCTCTATGGTGCGGACAAGGCGACAGCTTTTACGGCTTGCAACTGGATCTGCAGCAACTGCAGGACAATGATCTGCAGCTTAATGAAAATCAGTTACGCGAAAAAGCCGCCCATTTAGACACTAAACGTTTTGCGCAGAGCGAGCAGATAGCATTGCTTGATCAGCAACTTGTCGGACTTGGCAAACAGATCGAAGCGCAAAAAATCGCGATCAGTGAAATTAAACAGACGCTCAAACAAAATGAGCTCAAGCTGGAACAGCTTAAAGTCCAGAGACAAAGTCTCAGTGATAAAAAACAACGCGCAGTAAAAGAAGCTAATCTTGCGGCTGATAACTTGATTAAAACGCTTAGCCATGAGAAAAAGCAGCTCAGTAAAAAAATTGAACAGTTTAACGAGTCGCAGCAGGAGCAGAAATTTGATCTGAACAGTTTAATGCTGGATCAGCGTATGGTGGTGGAATCAGATCGCGACAGCCAGCTTGATCAACTTGCCGCGCAGCTTAGCGCCATTGAAGAGAGCGCGAACACGCGCTTACGTGACTACAAAAAGCAGAAAAACAGTGCGCTCAGCGATCTTGATCCCGATGGTGAGGTGGATAAACGCAGCGGCGAACGCAAAACACTTGAACTTGCCTTAGCCGAGTGTGCCGTTTGGGCGCGTAAGGCACGTGAGTACAATCAGTTTATGAATGAGCGTTACGTGCACCGCGATAAACTGGTTGAGCTTAATCAGAACCGAGAAGTCCAACGACGCGGCTTAGAAAACAGCCTTGAAGATCTGCTTGCAGAAAAAGGGCAGTTGATCAGCACTAATCAAGCATTGCTGAAAAAACTCAACACGCAACTGCGTGACAGCCATGACTTGTTAACCCAGCTCAGTGAAAGTCAGCGTTTATGTGAAATAAGCGGTATTGAGCCATTACAAAGTGATTCTGAGCCCAATAATGAAGCCGATTTGGCGGTCAGTTTCTGTTTCGATTGGCTCAAACAGTTTAAAACGGTGGAGAAACGTTTAACAGAGCAACTCAACCGCTTTAATGAGTCCTTTAGAAAAAACCATGCGGGCAGTGAGCTGTTTGAAAACTGGCTTAAATTAGTGGCGGATAACGACAATTTTCAGGGGGCTAAAACCCTGTTTAAATACCGCAGCCCAATTTTAGACCTGTTAAGCAGCGCCGAGCAGAAGCAGAAGAACACCTATCAGCTGGTGACGGTCAATGCCAATATGATCAATGAGTTTTATCAGCATATCGAAAACTTCGGACGGCGCATTAAAATTATCGGCAAACAGCTTTCAAAAAATGTCACCGCGCTGGCACATTTTGAAGCCTTGGCGGATATCAATGTGTATACCGTGATGAAACAGGAAGAGCTTGAATACTGGGGACCGTTACAGCAGTTTTCAAAATTATTCGAGCAGCACCGTGATGATCTGCGTGAAGGTACGGGTGAAATTCCGGATGAACTTATTTATGCGATGCACAAGCTCTCGGCTTATCTGCCCAGTGACGGTTTTGTCCTCGCGCACAATAATCTTTTTGATATCGAATTTACCATTACCGAAAAAGGGCAGTTAAAACACGCCAGAAATGCACGGCAGTTGAAAAAAATAAGTTCAACCGGGCTTTCCTACTTGGCAATGCTCTCTCTGTTTGCGGGTATCTTAGGTATGCTGCGCGGCTCGGGTAATTCGCCTTCGGTGATTATTCTTCCCGTGGATGAATTGGGCGAATTGGCGGCTGAAAACATTGATCAGCTATTGAAGATGTTTAATGACAACAATATCTCCATGCTATCGGCTTCCCCCTCAACCGATCGCCATATTCTGTCACTTTATGACAGGCACTATAAATTAAAAGATAATAAAATTTACCATGCCGAGATCCCAATATCGCGCTTGGATGAGCTATTAGCCGCGCGCAAACAACAGGCGATTTCACCACAGAAACAGTCTGCGGAGGTTGAATAATGTTTAAGCAAACCGTACAAAAATTACTTACCGGCGCGGTGATTTGTGAAACTGCTTTTGCTGATGAGTTTGAATATTTAAAAGCCGATGATAATCGGCAACGTGTTGCAGACTTTTTGGGAAATTTAGATAGAAACCTCACCTATTTAGAGAGCGCCGATGCGTTTTACTGCACTTTTCAACAAGTTGATCAGGATAACAGCGCTGAACTGAGCGCATTATTTAGTGAAGTGCGCAGCAGTTTTCGCCCCTTAGTTGAATTTTTAGAGTTGCTGCTTGCGGTTAGTCAAACTGACCTGCCGCTGCACGCAAAATCGGTGGTCAATATCAACGAGTTATTCGACCCGTTTGAACATGATCAAACATTACGCCAACAACTGCGCCATTTAACATCGAATAAACCTTTTAAAAGCAATAAATTGGAAACACGCGAGCAACTGGTCTTCATCTTTCAAAAACTCGAGGAGATGGGCTATTTAGTGCGTAAAAATGCAGGCAGCAGCCGTTATTACGCCACGGCACGTTTTGATATTATCTACCTCTTAATCGAATTTTTAAACGATTCTGAACGTGTTGAACTACCAGAGAATGAGCAGCAACAGCAAGAGGAGTTGCTTTTTTAATGGCCGGATATGATGCAGGAGATGTCGCTGAATTACTCAAGCAGATTGGGACCAATAGCCACTTGCTTGCCGATGCCTATGTCTATGGATCGATTAGCGACGATCAGATAGATTCAGGGAAACTCAATTTATTGCAGAAAAAAGGGCTGCTGCGCCCCGATGATGAGGCCGGGGATTACCGCGTCACCGCCGAACTCAAACGTATGCTTAACCGTTTAATGCGTAAACAGAGCAGCTATCGGCAGCTAACGGATATGGGCAAAGTGATTGATATTCTGGACGATACCGTTAAAGATTTTCAACTGTCGGTACAGAGTAATCAGCAGGACGATGCCGAGTATTATCTCGATCAGTTAGATGATCTGCTTTATGAAGCAAAAGATAATCTCAATGTCAGTTTAGATAATATGCATTATGCCATCTCCAGTCAGTTTGGTTTTGTAACGACATTGAGCGCCAAGGTGCGCGAGAATGAAAAAGCGCTCGATTATGCGCAGAAACTATTAACCGAGCTGCAGCAGATTGATCCCGAAGCTTGTTATGAGTGGACCAACTGGGCTTGCCCGATTGATTTCGCGCGAAAAG
>NZ_JBLIEK010000113.1:0-11415 GCF_047632995.1 Psychromonas sp. | reverse complement strand
GTTATAAGCAATGTTCAACGGAGGATAAATAAAATGGCGTTTAGTTCAGTCGCAGATTTTTTTTCCATGGGAGGATATGGTTTTTATGTTTGGTTATCCTACAGCATCTCTTTTTTGTCTTTAATTATTTTGATAATCAATACCCGAAATAAAAAAAATAAAATTTTTAAAAGAGTTAGGCAAAGGCTTGCTCGTCAGCAACGTATTGCAAATGCACAAAACAGGGAGGGAACCTTATGAATCCAAGGCGTAAAAAACGTTTATTAATCACTTCGTTATTAGTGTTTGGTTTGTCCATTTCATTAGGACTGGTCTTATTTTCTCTGCAGCAGAATATTGATCTCTTTTATACACCAACAGAAATTATTCAAGGTAAAAATGAAACGGGCGTAAAGCCTCAAGTGGGGCAACGTTTACGTGTTGGCGGCATGGTTGTGCCTGCTAGTGTAAAACGCGATCCGACAAGCTTGCAAGTGAGCTTTGCTCTAATTGATAATGGTGGGGGGATAGTTACTGTTTTCTTTGATGGCATCTTACCGGATCTGTTTCGAGAGGGGCAGGGCATTGTCGCACAAGGTGAATTAATTAATGCGACACAAATTAATGCCTTTGAAGTACTCGCTAAGCACGATGAAGAATATATGCCGCCAGAAGTATCAGATGCGCTGATAGGCATGGATCATTTGAAAACCGATAACAATAAATAAAAGGGCTGTTCAATGGTTGCTGAAATTGGTCAATTTGCGTTAGCAATTGCGTGTATGTTTTCATTATTACAAACTGTTTATCCGCTTTATGGGATTTATGCGGGTCAGCAAAGTGCCGTAGAGTCGGCCAAAATACTGACCGTTTTACAGTTTGTGTTTGTGTTGGTTTCCTTTCTTATTTTAAGCTATCTGTTTCTGGTCAATGATTTTACGGTCACTTATATTGCCAGTAATTCTAATTCGGCACTCCCTTGGTATTACCGTTTATCAGCTGTATGGGGAGCACATGAAGGCTCATTACTGCTCTGGGTGTTTTTACTCTCTTTATGGAGCACAGCGGTCGCGTTAATGAGTAAACGCTTACCTATCGAGTCAGTCGCACGGGTGCTGGCGGTATTAGGTTTATTATCACTGGGTTTTTATCTATTTGTACTATTAACCTCGAATCCTTTTCTTCGTACCCTGCCTTATTTTCCTGTTGATGGACGAGATCTAAATCCACTATTACAAGATATCGGGCTGATCATACATCCGCCTATGCTATATATGGGCTATGTTGGATTTTCTGTGGCATTTGCTTTTGCCATTGCCGCCTTGCTCGAAGGACGTTTAGACAGTGCTTGGGCAAAGTGGTCCCGTCCTTGGACGATGGCTGCTTGGATTTTCTTAACGCTAGGCGTCTCTTTGGGCAGTTGGTGGGCTTATTCTGAATTAGGTTGGGGTGGTTGGTGGTTTTGGGATCCGGTTGAAAATGCATCCTTGATGCCTTGGATTGCAGGGACTGCGCTGATTCACTCATTAGCGGTCAGTGAAAAGCGTGGTGTGTTTAAATCATGGACTGTTTTATTGGCGATTAGTGCATTTTCATTGAGTTTGCTCGGCACCTTTTTAGTACGCTCAGGGGTGCTGGTTTCTGTGCATGCCTTTGCCAGTGACCCCGCCCGTGGCTTGTTTATATTAGTCTTTTTGATTTTGGTGATCGGTGGCTCATTATTACTTTATGCTGTGCAGGCATCAAAAGTAGAAAGTCGCGGACGTTATCGGCTTTTTTCGCGTGAAAGCCTGCTACTAAGTAATAATATTTTCTTGATTGCGGCATTGATTGTTGTCTTGTTAGGCACCTTGCTGCCACTTATCCATAAACAGATAGGTTTAGGCAGTATTTCAATCGGCGAACCCTTCTTCAACCGGATTTTTAGCGTATTGATTGTACCCTTTGCGCTGTTTTTAGGTGTTGCTCCTTTAGTGCGCTGGAAACGTCAAGCTGTCTCTGAATTAATTAAACCATTGGGTATTGCGTTAATCATGAGTGCGATATTTACTGTTTTATTTTTAATGTTGTTTGCTGCCCATTTTACTTGGCTTGCACTTGTAGGTGTGTTTCTTGGTTTTTGGGTGCTGACAACCATCACTTATGAGCTGTATCTGCGTGCAACACATCGCTTTACCCTCTTGCGCGGCTTAAGCAAGTTAGGAAATAGCCATTGGGCAATGAGTCTAGGCCATGCAGGGTTTGCTGTGATGGTGATAGGGATCACCATGACGCAAAACTATTCCATTGAGCGAGATGTGAAATTAGCAATCGGTGAAAGCATCACTTTTGAACATTACGATTTTCATTTTGATGCGCTCGAAGCCTTAAAGGGGGATAATTATACGGGCAGCATGGGGATATTTACGGTGCGAAAAGATCAGCGTCTGATAGCCACCATGAAAGCTGAGAAGCGTATTTATACGGTGCAGCGTATGCCCATGACCGAGGCTGCTATTGACGCAGGGGTTACCCGTGATCTGTATATCGCAATGGGAGAGGTGTTGCCCGATGGTGCGTGGGCAGTGCGGATTTATTACAAACCCTTTATACGCTGGATCTGGTTTGGTCCCTTGATGATGTCATTCGGCGGGTTACTGATGATCTTGGATCGCCGTTATCGTACCAAGAAAGTTGTAGATCTGTTGCAGGAGAACCGCTAAGCATGGCCAATACACGTAAAATAATCACTTTATCGGCACCGTTAATTATCTTTTTTGCGCTCTGTTTTTTTCTCTTTAAAGGTTTGTACTCGGATCCGAGAAAACTAGATTCTGCACTGATCGGACAAAGTGTCCCTGAATTCTCGCTGCAAGATATTTACGATCCGGAAAAACAGTACGACGCCTCTATTTTTAAAAAGCAAAAGCTACTGCTTAATGTATGGGCAACCTGGTGTCCTACCTGTTACGCCGAGCATAAATTCTTGAATAAACTGGCAGAGAAAGGCATTTATATCGTTGGTATGAATTACAAAGACAATCGTTCTAAAGCGATTAAATGGCTAACCGATCTCAACGACCCCTATAAAATCAGTGTCTTTGATAAAGATGGCATGCTTGGTCTTGATCTGGGCGTTTATGGCGCACCAGAAACTTTTTTAATTGATAGCAAAGGTATTATTCAATATCGCCATGTGGGCGATCTGAATGCCGAGGTGTGGCGAAATGAACTGTCAGATCGCTTTGAAAAGATGGAGTAACAGATGATTTTACCGTTAAAGCCATTCAAGCTATTACTGATTTTACTGTTTTGCTTTATCAGCAGCGCGGCAAATAGCGCGATTGATACTTTTGAATTCGATAATGTAGCGCAAGAGCAACTTTTTCATGATCTCAGCAAACAGCTGCGTTGCCCTAAATGCCAGAATCAAAATATTGCAGATTCTAATGCGCAACTTGCCAAAGATTTACGTAATAAAACCTATGAGTTAGTCAAGCAAGGTAAGAGTGAAGAGCAGATCGTTGATTATATGGTGGCCCGTTTTGGTAACTTTGTACGTTACGACCCGCCTATGACGCCTGCGACTATCTTCTTGTGGTTAGGCCCGCTGCTATTTATTTTACTTGGTTTCCTTTTCTTATATGGTCAAATTAAAAATCAAAACAGATCGGATGATAAGTTGGATAAAGAGGACGATCAGCGTTTAGCGAAAATTCTGAATAAAAAAACTAGGTTCGATAACAAACGGAAAAAGGGGAGTAAGCAATGATTTTACAGTTTTGGATAGGCGTAATATTGCTACTTATTGTTGCCTGTGGTGTGTTCGTTTTTTCTTTTATTGCCCGGAAAAATAAAAGTAAAAATGAAGCCGCCCGTAATCTCCTAAATCGTAACTTATATGATATTCGCTTAGAGGAGATTGAAAAAGATGATCAGCAAGGTCTTATCATCGACAAAGAGAAAATTATTACTGAGCTGCAGCATAACTTACTTGATGACACCTTTGAGGTGGCGCTTGAAAAAGCGACTAAACCCCAAAAATGGTTATGGTTACCGGGTGTACTCGTTTTGATTTTAGGCAGTTTGGGCTTGTATTGGTCAGTAGGCGCATATCAGCAATTAGATAACTGGCAAAACGTACTGCAGCGCTACCCCGCTCTGCAGAACAAGCTGTTTAATGATGCCGATAGCCGTCCAAGCGACCAAGATTTTCGCGATATTATGCTCGGTTTACGCACCCATCTTGTAGCAGAGCCTAATGATGCAGATGGTTGGTTATTGTATAGCCGGCTGGGAATGGTATTTAATGATGCTGAGCTGGCCTTGAATGCGGTACAAAAAGCCTATTTGTTAGATCCAGATTCAGTCGCTATTCGTCTTATCTACATTGAGCTTACAATGCAAATGGGCGATCAATACTCTCAGGATCAAGCTGAAGCTATGTTACTTAAGTTATTAAAAGATAAACCGGATAACCTTGAGGCTTGGTCAATGTATGCTTTTATGGCGATTGAAAAACAGGATTTTAGTTCTGCAATTCACCGTTGGCAAAAAATGCTGACCTTAGTTGATGAAAATTCGCAGCAGGCGGGTATTTTGCGTGACAGTATTGCCTATGCGAAAAATAAGATGACAGGATCAAACAAATCTACCCCCGCACTTGAAAATAGCTCAGAAATTGCAGATTCCGGGCAGGAGAGCAAAGTGGCGCCTGTTGGGGCAACTTACCAAGTGCATGTTGCAATTGCTGATGATGTGAATTTGCCGAAAAATGGTTTTCTGTTTGTTTTTGCGCAGCAGGTAGGGGCAAAAATGCCGATTGCGGCGCTGAAAATGAACATAACCCGCTTTCCTGTTACCGTTGAGCTTTCCGATGCTAACTCTATGGTGGAAGGGAATAAGTTAAGTTTACACTCTGAGTTTGTTATTAAAGCGCGCATCTCCTCTGATGGCAGTATCAGTTCTGGAACATGGCAAGGGCAAAGCTCTCTAATCAAAGCGGGTGAAAAACAAGCTATCAATCTGCTTATTGCTCAGCCATTATGATAGCCCAAGTAATAAACAGGCATATAGTGTCTGTTTTTTGTTTGGAGAGTGAGTCCATATTAATTTATACTTAGTTTATCTTTTTTTTTAGGTGACAATTATCCTCCTATGTTAATACGAATATTTTTTGTTTTTTCTTTACTCTTGCCCTGTATCTCTTCAGCACAGATGGTCAACGGTGATCCTCAGTATCAGATGAGCGATCCTCTTGAGCCTGCCAATCGCCTTATTTGGGATTTTAATTATAAAATATTAGATACCTATATTTACCGTCCGGTAACACAAAATTATGTGGATTGGGTGCCGACAGGGGGGCGTAAAGCAATTAATAATTTTGTATTGAATTTTGAAGAGCCCTCGACCCTGGTTAATCATTTAATCCAGCTCGAGTTTAAGTATTCGGTGCAGTCACTGTTTCGATTTTCAGTTAATTCGACATTTGGCATACTGGGTTTATTTGATTTAGCCGAGGATATGGGCGTTGCACGACGGCCTGAAAGTTTTTCTAATGTTCTTGGACGCTGGTCCGTACCCAACGGTCCCTATTTGATGCTTCCTGTGATGGGCCCGAGAAGCACCCGCAAATTGGTGGGTAGTTTTGTTGATGGTTTATATTTCCCAAGCAGTTATTTTACGTTGTGGCAAAGCGTCACTCTTTATGGGCTTGATGGGTTGGATAAACGTGAAAGCTTATTAGGGCAAGAGGTACTCCTTGAGCAATCACTTGATCCCTATATCTTTGTTAAAGAAGCTTATATTCAATATGAGGCATTTAAGTTTTATTCAAACAGTGACAATCAGAATAAGATGATGCAAGAAAGATCAAAACCCAAAAATGATCCATTTAAGATCAATCTGGATGAATTTATGGATGAAATTGATTAAGTTTTTATAGCTGTTATCCTGCGCGCAGATATTTTAAAGTTAACCTAGGAGGTTAAGTGTCTCACATTAATTTAATTACCATTGATGGTCCAAGCGGCTCAGGTAAAGGTACGGTTTGCCATATCCTGGCAAAAAAACTTAACTGGAACTTACTTGATAGTGGCGCACTATACCGAATTTTAGCGTTTGCAGCCCTACAAGAAAAAATAAGCTTAGATGATCAAGAAAAATTAGCAAAATTAGCACTAAACTTACAAGTATCTTTTAAATCGAATGGTACAGGTGTTGATACCTTGTTGGCGGGAGAAAATGTGGGTGATAAATTACGCACAGAATCTGTCGGACAAGCGGCGTCACAAATTGCATCATTGCAGGCAGTCAGAGAGGCCTTACTCGCTCGCCAGAAAGCGTTTCGTCAACTTCCTGGTCTGATTGCTGATGGCAGAGATATGGGTACCGTTGTTTTTCCTGATGCGCCGGTGAAAATATTTTTAGATGCTAGTGCTGAAGAACGGGCTTTGCGCCGTTTTAATCAGTTGCAAGATAAGGGATTTGATGTTAGTGTTGCGCAAATTTTAAGCGAAATAAAAGAACGTGATTATCGAGACCGAAACCGAGTTGTAGCGCCTTTGCGGCCTGCTGATGACGCATTAGTGATCGACTCAACCTCATTGACCATTGATGAAGTTGTAAATAAGGTTCTTGAATTAGCCGCCAAAAAATTAACTTGATAGGGGAATAATCTCCTATTATTAAAAATACTGCTTTATGGATGAAGTGGTAATCTTTCTCAGCCTCCCTTACTAATGGATTGTAAGTGGTTGTATAAAAATAAGTGTGAATAAATAGATGATGGAATCTTTTGCTGAACTATTTGAAGAATCTCTACAAACAGTAGAAACTCGGCCTGGTACGATTGTTAAAGGTACAATCGTAGGTATTCGTAACAACCTAGTATTCGTTGATGCAGGTCTTAAATCTGAAGCTGCAATTCCAGTTGAAGAATTTAAAAATGCAGCTGGTGAACTCGAAGTTGCGGTAGGCGATGTATGTGATGTAGCGCTTGACGCTGTGGAAGATGGTTTCGGTGAAACTAAACTTTCTCGTGAAAAAGCTAAACGTCATGAAGCTTGGATCCAGCTTGAGAAAGCATACGAAGACCAAGAAACTATTATCGGTGTTATCAACGGTAAAGTTAAAGGTGGTTTCACTGTTGAATTAAACGGTATTCGTGCATTCTTACCTGGCTCATTAGTTGACGTACGCCCTGTGCGTGACACTGCTCACCTTGAAAACAAAGATATTGAATTCAAAGTGATCAAACTTGATCAAAAACGTAACAACGTTGTTGTATCTCGTCGTGCTGTTATCGAAACAGAAAGCAGTGCAGAACGTGATGAACTACTTGAAAATCTTCAAGAAGGTCAAGACGTTAAAGGTATCGTTAAGAACCTTACAGACTACGGTGCATTCGTAGATCTAGGTGGTGTTGACGGTCTATTGCATATTACAGATATGGCTTGGAAACGTGTTAAACATCCAAGTGAAATCGTGAATGTTGGTGATGAAATCACCGTTAAAGTACTTAAGTACGATCGTGAGCGTACTCGTGTTTCTCTAGGTCTTAAACAACTTGGTGAAGATCCATGGGTAGCAATCGCTAAGCGTTACCCTGAGTCAACTCGTTTAACAGGTAAAGTAACTAACTTAACTGATTACGGTTGTTTCGTTGAGATTGAAGAAGGTGTTGAAGGTTTAGTTCACGTTTCAGAAATGGATTGGACTAACAAAAACATTCACCCGTCTAAAGTTGTTAACCTTGGCGATATGGCTGAAGTTATGGTGCTTGATATTGACGAAGAACGTCGTCGTATCTCTCTAGGCCTTAAACAGTGTAAAGCTAACCCATGGGAAGAGTTCTCTTCAACTCATGATAAAGGTCAGAAAGTATCTGGTAAGATCAAATCTATTACAGATTTCGGTATCTTCATCGGTCTTGATGGAAACATTGACGGTCTGGTACATCTTTCTGATATCAGCTGGGATGTTGAAGGCGAGAAAGCCGTTCTAGACTATAAGAAAGGCGATGAGATTGAAGCCGTTGTACTTCAAGTTGATCCTGAGCGTGAACGTATCTCTCTAGGCATCAAACAAATTGCTTTAGACCCATTCAACAATTACTTAGCAGAAAATAAGAAAGGGTCTATTGTTGTAGGTACTCTTTCTGAAGTTGATGCTAAAGGTGCAACTGTTACTCTTTCTGAAGGCGTTGAAGGTTACATCCGTGTAGCTGATATCGCTCGTGAGCGTATCGAAGATGCATCGACAGTATTAAAAGCTGGTGAACCTGTTGAAGCTAAATTCGTTGGTGTTGATCGTAAAAACCGCGTAATTAGCCTTTCTATCAAAGCGAAAGATGACGCTGATGAGAAAGAAGCAATTGATAGCTTAAAACAACAAGATGAAGCAAGCATGGGTAATGCAATGCTTGACGCGTTTAATGCAGCTAAAGGCAAATAATTAATAAGGCAGCAGCTTGTCTGCTGCCATTAATTAGCATTAACTGGAGTCGGTTTACTGCATTCATTTATGAAAACGAGGTAAGTTATGACTAAGTCTGATCTGATCGAAAGACTAACCAGCAAGCACTTTCAATTGTCGGTTAAAGAAGTTGAGGATAGTGTAAAAGAGATATTAATGTTAATGACCAATTCACTTGCTGATGGCGAGCGAATTGAAGTCAGAGGCTTTGGTAGTTTCTCGTTGCATTTTCGAGCCCCGCGCGTTGGCCGTAATCCCAAAACGGGAGAAAAAGTTGAACTGGGTGGTAAGTATGTTCCTCATTTCAAACCTGGCAAAGCATTGAGAGAGCGAGTAAATGCAGCAAATGCCTAATACCTTTTTGGTATAGCTAAAATGGTGCTTTATAGCACCATTTTTTTTCTCTTTTTTTAAAAATTTTCAAACTATTCATATCAATGATTTATTCCCAAATGTATTTATAATACACTGCTACATTCATACTTCTCTTTTAGGTGTTGCCATGAAACGCTTTCTAACTTTAATCGTAACGGTATTGTTATTTGCTGTTGCCCTTGTCTTAGGTTTAAAAAACCAACAAATAATTAATGTTAACTATCTGCTTGCGCAAGGTGAAATGCGCCTTTCTACCCTATTGGCAATCGTATTTATGGCCGGTTTTTTGGTTTCGGCTGTTTTTGCAATACTCTTTTATTTGAAATTAAAAATAACAAACAGGCAGTTGCGCAAACTTAATAAACAGCAGAGTAAAGAGATTAATCAGTTACGTACAATAGCAATCATTGAAAAAGATTAATTCTTAGTGCAAGAGATATTTTTCCTTCTACTCCCAGTTGCAGCCTTTTACGGCTGGTATATGGGGGCGCGCAGTGTTTACCAAAAAAATCAGAAAAAAGGCAATAAACTCAGTCGCGATTATGTGAAAGGTTTGAACTTTTTATTAAGTGAGCAACCCGACAAAGCGGTCGACCATTTTATCGCATTATTAGAAGTGGATAATGAAACGATTGAAACCCATCTTGCCTTGGGTAACCTATTTCGTCAGCGCGGCGAAGTTGAGCGCGCTATACGTATTCATCAAAATTTAATTGCGCGTCCCGCATTAACACGAGAGCAGAGAGACTTAGCGTTATTGCAGCTAGGAAAAGACTTTTATCAATCGGGCTTATTTGATCGCAGCGAAGAAACCTTTATTCAACTAAAACAATCACCTGAATACCGACAGGTTGCGCTTGAAAATCTGTTACCTATTTATCAGCAGCTTAAAGAATGGGAAGAGGCGGTTGCAGTCGCGGAGCTATTAAATAAATTATCCAAAGGTAAAACTAATAGAAGAACGTTATCTCATCTTTACTGCAGTTTGGCGGATCAATTAAAAAAGCCCAGCGACGACAAACAAAAAATCAAGCTTTACCAAAAAGCGCTGGCTGTATTTCCTAACTGCATTCGTGCCAGCATCGCACTTTCTGATTATTATGAGCTGCAAAACAAACCTGAAAAAGCGTTGCAAATGCTGCAGTCGATACCGGAATTAGATATAGACTTTAGCGAAGTGATTTTAGATAAATTATTAGCACTGCATCAGAAATTGGGCAGTGAGCAGACGCTGATCACTTATCTTTACCGCGTTGTCAGCTTAGGAGGGGGAGCAAGTGCAGTTATCTTGTTATCTAAATTAATAGCTAAATATAAAAGTATTGATAAAGCACAGACCTTTATGCTGCAAGAGTTGCGGCGTAATCCAACGATGAAAGGCTTTAACCATTTAATGACTTATCATCTGCAATTGGCTCAGTCTAAAAATGAAAAAGAGAGTTTAACTTTCCTGCACAAATTAGTGGGTGAACAAATCAAGCTACGCCCACAATATCGCTGTCAAAAATGTGGTTATTCAAGCAAAAAACTATTTTGGCTGTGTCCTTCGTGTAAAAGCTGGGGAAGGATCAAACCGATCCGCGGATTAGACGGTGAATAATTGTCTTGAGGTGATTTCCGTATTGAAAGTGGCCATTTAAGGGGCTAGACTGCGCGCTCTCGCCTTGAATGCAACTTAAATGGCTTAGTTTAAAAAAATTATAATACAGATAAAATGTAGGTTGGCCTTTAGGCCATTAAAAAACAGGAAAAAGAATGAAGCAAGTAACTGATCCAAAAGTAGTTATCGCCTTAGATTATGCCGATAAGCAAGAAGCATTGGAGTTTATCAAGCAACTTGATCCTGTGACCTGTCGTTTAAAAATTGGCAAAGAGATGTTTACCCATTTTGGTCCTGATTTTGTAAAAACAGTGGTCGCGAAGAACTTTGATGTTTTTTTAGATCTGAAGTTTCATGATATTCCCAACACAGTTGCCAAAGCAGTTAAAGCGGCTGCTGATTTAGGGGTGTGGATGGTCAATGTTCACGCCAGTGGCGGGCGCCGCATGATGGAAGCGGCTAAGGAAATTCTTGAGCCTTATGGTGATAAAGCGCCATTATTAATTGCGGTAACCGTTTTAACCAGTATGGAACAGTCCGATTTAAACGAGTTGGGGATCACAGATTCGCCAGCCGAACAGGTTAAACGTCTGGCAATACTAACTAAATCATCTGGGCTTGATGGCGTTGTCTGCTCTTCTCATGAAGTAAAAGAACTAAAAGCTCTGCTCGGTACAGAATTTAAGTTAGTCACCCCAGGTATTCGTCCTGCGGGTTCAGATGCCGGCGATCAGCGTCGTATTATGACGCCTAAGCAGGCGCTGGATGCAGGCTCTGATTATCTGGTGATTGGTCGCCCGATCACGCAAGCTGAAAATCCAGCTCAGGTGTTGCATGAGATCAATGCAAGCTTACTTTAATTAACTTAAGAACTAAATAAGATCGAATAGGAGGCCCGCGTGTCTCCTATTTTATTATGGGAACTGTTGAATGAAAAAAATTGATATTAATAAATATAAAATTGAATTTATGGAAAAATTCGCTTTTGATTTTAAAGAGTGGATGTC
>NZ_JBLIEK010000112.1:0-11526 GCF_047632995.1 Psychromonas sp. | reverse complement strand
GCCAAAGCAGGTGTCGGAATGCCGGAAGTCGCCATCTATAACTCTCCTGAAATTAATGCATTTGCGACCGGTATGAACAAAAATAATGCCTTGGTGGCGGTAAGCAGTGGTTTATTACAAAATATGAGTTCCGATGAAGCTGAAGCTGTGCTCGGACATGAAATGAGTCATATCGCTAACGGAGATATGGTCACTATGACCTTGCTTCAGGGAGTGATGAATACCTTTGTATTTTTCTTTGCGCGCATAGTTGCAAGGGCGGTAAGTCGGGGCAGTGATAACCATTTCGTTTATTTTATGACGGTAATGGCGTTTCAGATAATATTCGGTATGTTGGCCAGTCTTATCGTGATGTGGTTTTCTCGTTACCGTGAATTCCGTGCCGATGCAGGCGGGGCGAATTTAGCGGGCAGAGAAAAAATGATTAATGCCTTAAAGCGGTTACAAGGTGATAGAGTCGAAAGCGATCTCGATGGTCAGTTAGCTGCCTTCGGTATCAGTGGTAAACGGAAAGTTTCAGAATTGCTGATGAGTCATCCACCCCTTGAAAAAAGGATTAAAGCCCTGCAAAGACAAATATAGGGATGCGCTGTTCTGCGCTTGCAGAGTTCCATCATTGGGACTCTGTGCAGTTTTACAACCGTACTAATACAGAGCCATTAAATTCGTTTTCAATGTAACAACTTAAAATAGCAGTAAATCATAACAATAAAGATTAAGTGTTTTTGAAACAGTTGTAAAACTGCTTCCCCTCGCCGCAACCGCGCCTTCAGCATACCCTTGAAGCCTTTAATATTTCTACTTATGAAGTACAGTGAAAAATGCAACATTGGCAAAGCAGTTATGACGCTATTATTAGCCGGTTGTAAATTACTAAGCGCCAGCTTTTTATTTTGTCAGTAAAGAGCAGGGTTTGAGTAAATACAAATATTATGTGTAATTAATATTTGTATTTATATTCATTGACTTAACTCTTTTTGATGGCATTGTACGCAGATTAAACGTGTATTTAATGCAAGCAATTTAACTAGAGTAATTTAACGAAAGGAAGAAAGTATGAATATTCAAAAACCGAATGTTTCGATTGGTATTGTCGCAATTATTGCAATTATCATCGTGAGTTTTTATGCCTCGGTTTATACCGTAAACGAAGGTCATATAGGTATTGTAAAGCGATTTAGTGAAGCTCAAAAGCAAGTTAGTCCAGGATTGCACTTTAAAGCCCCTTTTATTGATAGCGTAGAAGAGATAGAAGTGAGAACGCGTAAGAATGAAGAGCGCATGGCATCAAGTACGAAAGAGCAAATGCCGGTGACGATTACAGTTTCAGTTAACTGGACTGTTGAAAAATCGGCAGCATTAGAATTGTACAAGCAATACGGCGGGTTAGCACAATTTGAAAACAGAATACTTGACCCGAGGTTCAGATCGGCAACTAAAGATGTAATTCCTCAGTATGATGCAGAAAGGTTAATTCAAGATAGAGCATCAGCCATTCAAGCGATAGAAGCTAATTTTATTGAAGAGATGAAAGATTTCCCTGTTACTGTAGATAATATTCAAATCGAAGATATTAAATTGCCGGCAAAATATCTAACCTCAATAGAAACAAAACAAACAGAAAAAAATCTTGCTGATGCGGAAAAACACAAATTAGCAAGACAGAATCTTGAGGCACAACGAGGTGTTAACACAGCAAAAGCTAAGGCTGACGGTATTGAATTAGTGGCGATTGCAGAAGCTCAATCAATACGTATAAAAGGTTTGGCGGAAGCAGAGGCGATCACTGCAAAAGCTAAGGCACTTGGAGACAATCCGTTAATTATCAAATTAACGGAAGCGCAAAATTGGGACGGAAAATTGCCTGCCACAATACTTGGCAGCGGAAATATGCCCATTTTGGATATGAGAAGCAAATAGGCTGAAGTTGATTTATAGCATGCTCTTTTTGTAAAGAGCATTCATAAATTAAGCGTGCTTGATGGTGCTAAGGTTAAGCAAAAAATTGCCTGTTCTACCTTTGTAGTCAGGCACAATGGGCGTTCGCGACATGGCGGCCTATCTCGGTTTGGCATAAAGTCGACGTCATAATTTTAATAGACAGTGTTAAATTTTTTTAGAATTATTTGAATTAGAGAAGGTGCTCTCTAATAACCTTTAAAACGCCGGCGTCACTATTACTCGGCGCACTAAAACGGGCAAAAGTTTTTACCTTTTCATGCGCATTTTCTACAGCATAAGAATGAAAACTCGCTTGCAGCATTTCAATATCATTAAAGTAATCACCAAAACTCATTGTTTGCTCAAAACTAAACTTTAATGTTTCTTGCAAATGTTTGATTGCATCACCTTTTGATGCCTTGATATTCATCACATCAAGCCATATTTTGGCACTGACCACTACTTTGTGATTGGCATTAAATTTTTCATAAATTGGTGGATAGACAAGTTCCTGTAAACCATCAAAATGGCATATAGCAACTTTAATAAACTGATCTTCAACCGCAAGTAAATCTTTTACATAGTCACAACGATGGTAGTATTTTTTTATCTCCTCAATTGCATGAGGTGCTTGTGTCTCAATGTAGGCAGATTTCTTACCACATAAAACGATATGTGCGCCTTTGATTAATCGCGCTTCTTTGATAATACGATGAATTGAGTCAGTATCGATTGTGCAGCTGTAGAGCTCTTTGCCTTGATGCATAACTAACGTGCCGTTTTCAGCAATAAACATTATGCGATCTTTCACCTGATAAAAAATGTTGAGCAAACTATAATATTGACGCCCGGAAGCTGCGGCAAACATGATCTCTCTTTGTTCTAATTGTTGAAACAGTTCAAAAAAATCAGGGGATAAACACCCTTCATTATCTAATAAAGTTCCATCCATATCGGCTGCGATGAATTTTATATTGCTTTGTGACATTGATGAACGCTCGAATATAAGTTAAGGGGTTACAAATAGAGAGAGTATACGTTCCCAAGCCTCTCTCCAGCAACCGTATGGTGATACAGTTTATTGCCGATCTTTTGCTAGACAGTTAAAGCAGGGTAAATAATGGCTAGTCTATGAACAACTTTTTTATTAACAAAGATTCTATCTTTTTTAAGGCGTCTAAATAATCAGTTAACAGATATACACAAGCTACCTTCATTCAGTTAGTGTTCATCTACAATCGGTTATTATGCACAAGGCATCTAACTCGGATGACATATTGATGTTTCTTAATTAGACTAGCGCCATAGCAACAGTATTAATAACAAACGCATTAATTACACAGATACAACACTTTTAAGTAAAGGCGGATACTCTTAATGAAAATGGCTTCTTTATTGACTCTGATCCTGTGCCTACTGTTCCCTTTAGCGGCATCAGCCGCCAAAGGAAAACACTCAACGGCAGAGCCATCATCGCAGAAAAACGCGCAACAACTTAAGGTCAGAAGTCGTGAGCAAGCGATTCAGCTGGTAAAACAGCGCTATCCAGGTCAGGTTCTTAAAGCGCAATCGACCCAAGTCGGTGGACATCCGGGTTACAAAGTTAAGCTGATATCAGAGGGGCTGGTCTTTTATGTATCTGTGGATGCTCAGACTGGCAGTATCAGCAGAAATTAATCTATGTATACCCAAAAATCATGGTTCGGTGAAGGAGTAGATAAATGCGTGTACTTTTAGTAGAAGATGATCTCTCTCTGCAGAGCAATCTTAAGCACCAACTAATCAAATTTAATTACACGGTTGATGTCGCATCTGATGGAAAAGAAGGCCTTTTTCAAGGTACTGAATATAATTATGACGCTGCAATTATCGATGTGGGTTTACCTAAACTCGATGGTATAACGTTAATTACCCTGCTTCGCGAACAACAGAGAGATTTCCCTATTTTAATCTTAACAGCACGAGACAGCTGGCAAGATAAAGTAGAAGGGCTGGATGCGGGAGCCGATGACTACCTTACTAAACCATTTCATCCGGAAGAGCTGGTGGCGCGGCTAAAAGCACTGATTCGCCGTGCTGCGGGTAAAACCAGTCCGGTTGTTGATAATGGGCTGTTTAGTATTAATACCAGCAGCTTGGAGGTGAAAAAAGGTGACCAGATCATTACCTTAAGCAGCTACGAATATAAACTGTTTGAGTTCTTGATGCTCCACCCCGGAGAAGTGAAATCTAAAACGGTACTGACCGAACATATTTACGATCAAGATTTCGACAGAGATTCCAATGTGATCGAGGTCTTTATCCGGCGTTTAAGAAAAAAGCTGGATCCGGATAATGAATATGGGCTTATCGAGACATTAAGGGGGCAAGGTTACCGTCTTAAGCCCTTGCTGAAAATAGCGGATAATGATTAATGACAGGAAAAATCGGCAATTCGCTTAAAAATAGCGCCGTTTTAAACTCCCTTAAAGCTCGCCTTATGGTCAGCGCTTTACTGTTAATATTAGTGTTGATGCCCTTAATAGGAGTCACACTCAACGATGCGTTCAAGCAGCAGGTAAAAAGTGTCGCTAAAAATGAACTTCGTGCCTATCTATTTTCCGTACTTGCAGTGGCTGAGGTGGAGAACAATCAATTACTTATGCCGGAGCGTTTATTAGAGAATCAATTTAATGTTATTGAGTCTGGTTTGTATGCGCTTATCTCGACGTCAGGCAAGCAACCAGACAATATAAATACTGCTGGTCCGCGAATAATGTGGCGCTCTGGTTCATATCTGGGGTTTGAGGCGCCGAGTTACTTGCCGCATCCTGCTACGGGTCAAAGTGAATTTTCCGAGATTGAACTTCAAGGCAAGCCCTACCTGCTTTATAGCTTCGCGGCCAGCTTCGCACAGCCGTCCGCTCAATCCGGCAGTGACCAGGAACGCCCTTCAGCATTCCCAATTACTGTCCATATCATTAAAGATCAGGCCGATTTTCAGCAGCAGGTTGATAAATTTAGTAAACAACTCTGGAGCTGGTTGCTTATCTTAACTGTGCTGCTGGTTATTGTGCAGATAGGGTGGTTGTTATGGACCTTAAAGCCGCTGGGCAAGTTCACCCGAGAGCTTAGCGATATTGAAAAAGGGCGTGCCAAGCAGCTAGATGAAATTTATCCCACTGAGTTACAAGCAGTTGCCTGCCAACTCAATGCATTGCTCAATACCGAACAAAGTCAACGTAAACGCTATCGCAATGCGCTCTCAGATCTGGCGCACAGCTTGAAAACACCGCTGGCAGTGATTCAAAGTCAAACTGAATTAAGCCGCACTTCAATCGAGCAGGTATCGATAATTAACCGTATTATCGGTCATCAACTAAAACGGGCTCAAACTGCGGCAGGATCTTCTTGGCATTTAGGAATCAAGGTCAAACCGGTAGCGGATAAATTGGTCAGAACCTTAACAAAAATTTATCGTGAGCCGCAAATATTGATCAGCGAGAATATCGATCCCCAAGCTATCTTTAAAGGTGACGAGGCCGATCTGACCGAAATGGTCGGTAATTTGTTAGATAACGCGTGCAAAGCAGCAAAATCTGCGGTTTTATTAAGCGTAACAGCGAATGAAAATCTGCTGGTCATTATGGTTGAAGATGATGGCAGCGGGTTAAGCCCGGAACAACAAACACAGATATTCGAGCGTGGTATTCGCGCTGATTCCTACCAGCAGGGCCATGGTATAGGTCTGGCTATTGTTCGCGATCTGAGCGACAGCTACAACGGCCAACTATCGGTTACAAGATCGGAGACACTCGGTGGTGCTAAATTTGTGCTCAGCTTTGGCTCTGCATTGGTTTAGCCGCGAGCTGAAAGCGCCGTTGCCAAACATATAATTTTAAAAGAGGAGTCTGCAACAAGTTTGGGCCGAGCAGTTACGGCTAACTGCTAATTGATCCCCTAAACTACTATCTTGTGCATTTTAAATCCGCTCATTCAGCCTGTGTTCATCTTTGATTATTTATAATACTTTTAGCGTCATAAAAAAGGCTGGAGGAGATATGAATAAATTCACGTTAGCACGACATAGCTTATTAATTAGCACCTTTATAGGTACGCTAATATTAATCGCTGCACCCGCTGTTCTTATTACGGATGCTTATGCTCAAGAGGGATATAACGAAGCGACTCAATACAGTGAAGCTGAGCTGGCACAGATGCTCGCGCCTATCGCTTTGTATCCGGACAGTTTACTGACGCATATCTTAATTGCCTCAACCTACCCGCTGGAGATAGTGCAGGCCAATAGATGGGCAGCAGCAAATCGCCATCTTGATGCAAGACTGGCAATAAAAAAGGCGGGAGATAAAAACTGGGATCCAAGCGTGATCGCGCTATTGGCATTTCCAAATATACTGAACAAACTCAGTGATGATTTAGTCTGGACACAAAAACTCGGGAATGCTTTCTTACAGGATGAGGCAGGGCTACTTGCCGGTATTCAGTCACTAAGACAGCAAGCCGATCAGGCAGGTAGTTTGGCAGAAATGCAGTATATGTCAGTCACTCGCGTTGACCAGCAGATTATTATCGAATCAGCTCAAAAAGAGATTATCTATGTTCCCTATTACAATCCAATAGTCGTCTATGGCCATTGGCACTGGTATAACTATCCACCCGTATATTGGACTGCGCATCCCTATTATGCACCGCGCCGGCATGGTCACTTTTATTGGAGCAGCGCGGTACATATCACATTCAACTATTACTTCAGTACCTTTAATTGGAACAAACACCATATTCTTGTGATTAATCATCACAACTCAAATCACTATCGTCACCGCAAGCAGATAATGACTAGTCAGGGGGCGCAGCGCTGGCATTATAAACCGCAGCATAGGATAGGCAGTCAGCCTCAAGCGCATAATAACGGGCCCGCTCCAAGCCGCTTGCAGCCTAAAAATGAGCGTCAGCATATACTGGATAACAAAAACAGCAAGCTGCGTAACCGTAATAAATTAACGGATAGCAAAAACAATGACAGCAGGCTGAATAACCGTAATAAATTAACGGATAACAAAAAAAATGACAGCAGGCTGAATAACCGTAATAAATTAACGGATAGCAAAAACAATGACAACAGGCTGTATAACCGTAATAAATTAACGGATAACAAAAAAAATGACAGCAGGCTGAATAACCGTAATAAATTACGCCGGCCTAATAAGCAACAAATTGGCAATAGTGAGCCGCATATCAATAAAAAGCGCCAGTCAGCAGTGCATCAGCGAGATAAGCCAGTAAGAATTCCAAAGCAGATGAAAAACCAGCAGAGGAAGAGCAACAGTTATAAGTCTAAACAGAATAGAGCCCCCAAAGGTTAACGGGTGAGGATCACCGCCAAAAAGATCAATTAAAAGGTGTAAAAAACGAGAATAGGGGTAATTGATGGTAATAAGTGAAAAAAATGGCCTACAATTATTATGTTTTTCGTAAAGAAACCTGCTTTATTTTGAATAAATAACTCACGCTCTACGAGATCTTTTATTTTCAATAAAGTGCAACTATTATCTAGAAAAAAAAGGTTGTTATTATGAATAAAAAATCAATTGCCGCATTAATTTTAGTCACTCTATTAACCGGGTGTACGACTCGTCAAAATGCAACAACGGGTGAACAAGAGATGAATACTGCGACAAAAGCCGCAATTGGTGGGGCGGTTGCAGGTGCGCTTGCGGGGGCTGCCACAGGTAAGAAAAATGCGGCTATAATCGGCGCTGTCGGCGGCGCTGCTATCGGTGGCGGAATCGGGTATTACTTTGATCAACAAGAAGCGGCACTGCGCCAAGAGTTATTAAATTCCGGCGTGCAGGTTATACGTGTTGGGGAGAATGAACTGCAACTTATCATGGCACGCGGTATTGGTTTTGACACGGGCCGTTATAATTTAAGCAGCAGTATTTTTTCTACGTTAAATGGTGTTGCCAAGGTGCTCAATGAATATCCAAAATCATCATTAGTTATCATTGGCCATACCGACAGTGTGGGCAGCTCAGAGTCAAACCTGACCCTTTCCGAGCGCCGAGCAGAATCTGTTGCTGACTACCTTATTCGACAAAACGTTAAATCGGGCCGTTTAAGTACATTAGGCTATGGTGAGCGTCGTCCGATAGCAAGCAACAATACAACGGCCGGGCGTTCAGCTAACCGTCGAGTTGAAATTAATATTACCGCTAACTAATTAGGACAACGCTTGCTACAGACTTAAACCGACAATAAAAAGCCGAACATCTGTTCGGCTTTTTATTGTCTTAAATTTATTCTCTTTAGGTCTTCAATTTTCAGCGTGTGATTAAATGGTTATTGAGCTTCCATTCACAATCGATATTGTTTTAAGATCCCTTCAAGTGCTATCGACGATTGGCTAAGATCCGATGCTAATGTCAATGAGCGTTGTGCTGTCTGTTTAATCGTTTCCGACTGTGCCCGGATATCATTGAGCTGTATCGCGATATCTCGAGCCGAAACACTCTGCTCCTCTGCTGATGCTGCGATTTGAGCGCTCATATCAAACAGATCATTAGTTGAGCTGGCCATTGAGTCGACATCCTCTCCGACAGAAATAATAGATTTGCGACCTTGATCGGCTTGGTCAACGATTTCATGGGTCACTGTAGAGAGCGTCGCAGAGCCTGATTGTAAACCTTCAATCATAGATTGAATCTCTACAGTCGCTTGCTGAGTTCGGCCAGCTAACGTTCTTACCTCATCGGCAACCACAGCAAATCCTCTCCCTTGCTCACCGGCTCGGGCAGCCTCAATTGCCGCATTTAACGCAAGCAAATTGGTCTGGTCTGAAATGGCGTTAATGGTGGTAACTACAGCGCCAATTTCGGATGCATTGTTGGAAAGTTGTGCAACAGAATCCGATGCACAATTGATTGTATCGACCAAGGTTGAAATCCGCACGACCGCATCAGAAATTTGCTCCTTACTGGACTCTGCCTGGTTGGAATTGTTTTTTGTCTGATCGGAAGTGTTGGCGGCATTACGGGATACGTCTTCTATTGCGGCCGTCATCTGCTCCATGGCAACTGCCACCGTATCTAAAAATTGATGTTGCAGACCAATCAACTCATCGCTTTGCTGCGCTTGTTGATTAAATTCATCAGCCGCTTGCGTAAGGGTGGCTGAATTTCTTCCTATTGCCGTTACCATCTCACTCATATTATTTGCACTGCGATCAATTTCAGTTGCGATCATACTAAAATCGTCTACACCGAAGAAATTCAGTCGCTGTGAAAGATCACCATCGGCTAGCCGTTTTATGGCGATATACATATCCCATAAACCACCACCAAGGGAGGTTGATGTCCAGTAACTCAATTGAAAAAGAGGTAATAAACCGAGCAAAGCAACCCATAACATTGTACGGGCGTCATCCAGTGCCGATTTTTCCCATTGACTCACATTGCGACTTAATTGCAGATAGTGACGACCAACGGGGGCTGATACTGTCAGTAAATCCCCTTGCCGGGATGACTTGATCTGCTTGCCGAGCTGCAAGCCTTGACGTACGGAAAATTGCGCCAGATCATCGCCAGTCAGGTTTTGTTTTGATGCGATTTGAGCAAACGTATCGACCATAGATTGTGCTCTTGCGTAAGAGTTATCTGCAGCATGCTGCTCAGCATAGCGCGCATTTACTAATGCGATACTGGTGGTAATAACTGCCACCATTGCGCAAAGTACAAAAAACTTGCCGTTTAGACTTAGCTTTATCATTAGGGCATCTATTTTTCTAAATTTAATCTGTTTCATATTCACTACCAAGGTAAGTTATTAAGAGAAGAACCGCAGCAAATATGTTTTACAATATTATTGCTCGACATTAACCGACAGTTTCTTCTATCTAGTAAAATTTCAAATGGATAAACTATTCAAGGGATGTCATAAACGTTTTTATCGTCATTTTTGTGGCCTTTTTTAGCTTAATCGTGAGACGAACAAATTGTGAAGTAAGCAACGTCATCGCATAACCAAGCAGTGCACCAATAATTAATGCAGGTAGGAGATTAGCAATCTCTCCACCCATCGCAAATGTTGCGCAGCAACCGATAAAAGCCCCTGGAATAAAAGATAATTTATGATAACTAGCCTGCAGGCACATTACAGTGGTTGCTAGGCCGGTAAAAAGGTAACCCATCAGTTGTGTATCAAAGTAGCTACTTGCGCTGATCACCACCCATGCCCAGAAAACACCGGAGAGATTGGTGCACCAGCTAACAACAACCCCATTGAACCCTGTTTTAGGCTGTGCAAAGTAGGTACTGCAACCTAAGAAACCTACCCAGGTAACGAGATGAAATGTATCTGCAATGCCGCACCAGACTGCCGCAAGAAGTCCTGCAGATAAAGCGATTTGCCAACGGTTTTCCATGTATCTCCTTATTGCAATGAACCTCGATCAGAAATCCGGCATCTTGTGTACTGATTATTTGCAATAAGTCTATTTATTCCCCCCCCCCTAAAATGAGATCTGGCTCGATAGAATGATCTTTTCTGTGAACGCTCATGTGGGGGCTTACAAAATGTGTTGTATTCTGCAGCGATCTGTTTGCGGAAAGTGATAATCGAATAATAAAATAGGCCTGCACTTAGCAGGAATGTGAACTTTTTGGTTGGATTTGTAACGTTTTGTTTTAGAAGTGTTTACTTGATTTAATTCCTTATTCCAGTCTTGATGCGGTTGGCTTGGCGGCGCGGCGCTGTTTCGGGGAAACTTGCAGAAAAGGGCATTAAGGTGAAGGTTATTGCTTAAATACGCGTCAATGATCGCAAGTATCTGTGCACTAATTATTATTTAGCCAGATTAGAATATTGGCCTGATAGCGAGCGGGTTTCGAGGCTAAGCTTTGTGTTTCGTCGTTGATGAATTTAAGCTTTTCCAATAAAATGGAGTAGTTTTGAGTACCTAATTTCAATTCAATTATATCATTAAGTTTAAGCTGGATTTGTTGCTGGTTAACGGATAATGAGAGTTTTTTATCTGCCATTTTCAGATGCACTGAGTATTGAGCGCTGCCTGTCTTCAAAGCAAAGTTATGTTGCGCACCCGTAACATAAAGGAAGACTAAATCACCATTGCCATTATTAATTTGTCTGAATAACATGGGCCCATCTGCAGTGTATTTTTTATCTGTTTGTTTGGTGCATTCATGACAAACGGGCAGAGCTATCTCTTCGGCCCAGTTGGTAATTAAACGTTGTGAAAAATACAAACCGCCCTGAGAAAAAGTAAACTGATTTTTATTTTCATTGCTATTTGACGGGGAACAGGCAGTTAGCAGTAATAGGCTAAAAATAAGCGCTAAACATTTTTTCACTTTTATATTCCTTTTCAATAGCTCTGACTGTTTTTTAAACCTCTTAAGCACAATATATTATCATTTTTTTAGCGCACTTGATTTGATATTCTCATCTATTTAATGATCGCATTCATCTTTATATCTGAATCTGCTTAATATGAGTATAAGACAAGCATTATTATAATAATTTTTTCGTTTCTGTTTTTAGTGGCACTCCTTTATTTAATGCCAATTAATT
>NZ_JBLIEK010000111.1:0-11532 GCF_047632995.1 Psychromonas sp. | reverse complement strand
GAGCTTCACCCGGATGCTAGAACAAGGCATAACATGCTGACCTTTCGAGCGATTAACTGCGTTAATCCTCTATCGGTAGATGTTAAATGCAAGCATTTAACATCTTGAATGGTTATTCCCTTTTCAAATGTTATAACGCAGTGCGCGCTTTCGGGTGAAACTCCCTTCGGGCAAGGCGATAAACGATAATCTTCGTTGTTAGCAGGTTTTGATTTAGAATGCTAGATCATCAACCTTCTGCCTAGAATCTCATCATTTATCGACTTGCTGACTCCTCCATCTTGAAGTAGCTTGGGTATAATCATTATTCTTTCAATTTATTAGTGCACACGGAGCAACTTATATTATGACCATCAATAAGTGAACGTCACACCTAAAAGATCAAAAGTATCAAGAAACCTGCGCACTGGCTTATCAGAGTAATATAAAAAGTATAGAAGATGTTTTAGCGCAACACCTGAGTTGTGTGAAAATTAAATAAGCATATGATTTTTCTATTACTTCACAGCTAATTGAGTTAATTTAGATTAAACTTAATAAGCAAATGGTAATTTAGCGTCACATTAATTACCTTTAACTAATTTACATTCTTACGGCTTGATCTCAAACAAACTTAGTCTGCCCTTCTATCTATATGCTTCCCTTGAAATTTTTTAGCAAAATAGAAGTAATGTACGGCTATCTGCAATCTCACGGTATCGTTATCTTTTCTGTTTTTCTAAAAATTTTTAAATTAAGGGAAATAGAAATGAAAACAGCAACACTTTTATTGACGAGCTGCGTGGGATTAGCCCTTGTTAGCCAAAGCGCTTTTGCCACAAATGGTATGATCTCTCACGGTTACGGCAGTATAGATAAGGCCCTTGCCGGTACGGGGGTTGCTTACTCCCAGGAGGCGATGTCTATGGCATTAAATCCTGCAGGTTTAGTTAATGTAAAGGACAGCGTTGATTTTAATCTTGCCCTTTTTGCGCCGACACGTGGTTATCATTCGGACGGCGAAGCAAGCCCCGCATTCTCAATTGGTCCTCAGCATATGGAAAGTGATAACTCCCTCTTTCCCATCCCAAGTTTTGCCCTAGCTAAAAAACTCAATGAGCAAACTACAATGGGCTTATCTCTTTATGGCAGTGGCGGGATGAACACCCAATATAAAGGCGGCTCTGCAACCTTGTTCAATGATCAGGGACAATCAATGACTATGCCGGGTACATTTGGCAATGGCACAACCGGCGTTAACTTAACGCAACTCTTTGTTAACAGCTCAATAGCAAGCAAATTAAATGAAGATCATTCGATTGGCCTTAGCCTGTTATTCGGATTTCAAACATTTTCTGCAACGGGTTTACAAAATTTTGCCGGCTTCTCATTAGATAGTGACAAGCTAAGCGACAATGGTACTGATTATTCATATGGTTATGGTTTTAAAATTGGTTATCAGGGTAAATTAACCGAGACACTGCATATCGGCGCAAGTTACCAAAGTAAAATGAAGATGAGTGAATTTGAAAAATATTCAGGCTTATTTGCCAATGATGGTAGTTTTGATATGCCAGCAACAATGCAAATCGGTACAGCATGGGAAATGCAGCCAGATCTTATTTTATTTGCAGATATCCAACATATCGCCTATTCCGATGTGCCCGCAATAGGTAATAAATCTGAAAATTTATTTGATTGCATGCACTTAGCTGGTAGTCAAAGCTGCTTAGGTGGCAGTTCAAGTACCGGTTTTGGTTGGAATGATATGACCGTCTACAAGATTGGATTGCAGTGGGATATGCTCACGACAACATGGCGTTTAGGTTATAGCTATGCAGACCAACCCGTTGATCAGGATGAGTTACTCTTCAACATCTTAGCGCCAGGTGTAGTTAAGGAACATTTTACTGCTGGATTTAGTAAAACGCTGACCACAGACTTTGTATTACATGGCGCATTTATGTACGCACCTGAGAACACTGTGTCCGGTAATAACACCCTATCGGGACTCGATGGCAGCGACTCACAAAAGATTTCCATTTACATGAGTCAAATGGAAATTCAGTTCGGTCTGCAGTGGAATATATAATTCCTGACTGCTGATTAAAATCCGCTCGTTATCTAGCGGATTTTTTTTACGCTATGATTTAAAAAAAGCAAAAAAAAATGCCGTTCACTCAAGGTAAACGGCATTAATAGTGATTACTTTTTTAACTGATGTTGCAGATTAGCCGTAAACTGGGCACGCTTTACAAAGCGCAGCCACTTTAACTTTAACCGCTGTAATTGTTGCAGCAAGTTTAGCTTCATCTTTAATTGCATCAAGAATGTCACACATCCAGTGGGTAAGTTCAGCAGATTGTTGTGCATTAACACCACGACGAGTCAGTGCGGGTGTACCAATACGTAAACCAGATGTTACAAATGGAGAGCGTGGATCATTGGGTACAGAGTTTTTATTAACAGTAATATGCGCACTGCCCAGTGCAGCATCCGCTTCTTTACCTGTGATCTCCTGTGCAATCAAATCAACAAGGAAAAGATGGTTGTCAGTGCCGTTAGAAACAATTTTATAACCGCGCTCTTGGAACACTTTAACCATCGCTTTGGCATTATCTAAAACCGCTTGCTGGTAAACAGCAAACTCTGGCTCAGCACACTCTTTAAATGCAACCGCTTTAGCAGCGATAACATGCATTAATGGGCCACCTTGACTACCTGGAAATACAGCAGAGTTTAATTTTTTCTCAATCGCTTCATTCGCTTTAGCAAGAATCAAACCGCCACGTGGACCACCCAATGTTTTATGTGTGGTCGTTGTCACCACATCAGCAAAAGGAATTGGATTTGGGTAAAGTCCTGCAGCCACAAGACCAGCAACGTGCGCCATATCTACAAATAGGTAAGCACCCACTTTATCTGCGATTTCGCGGAATTTAGCCCAATCAACAATACCTGAGTATGCAGAGAAACCGGCAATAATCATTTTTGGTTTATGCTCAAGCGCTAAACGCTCAACTTCAGCATAATCTAAGATACCCGTTTCAGGGTTGATGCCGTACTGAACAGCATTGTATGTTTTACCTGAAAAACTAACAGAGGAACCGTGTGTTAAATGACCGCCGTGAGCCAGGCTCATACCTAAAATAGTATCACCAGGGACGCAAAGTGCTTGGTAAACTGCACCGTTTGCTTGTGAACCAGAATGCGGTTGTACGTTTGCGTAATCTGCACCGAATAAAGACTTAGCACGTTCAATTGCCAATGACTCAGCAACGTCCACATACTCACAGCCACCGTAATAACGCTTACCGGGGTAACCTTCTGCATATTTATTAGTTAACTGACTACCTTGCGCTTCCATTACACGAGGACTTGTGTAGTTTTCTGATGCAATAAGTTCAATATGGTCTTCCTGACGTTGAACTTCATCTGTCATTGACTGCCATAATTCTGGATCGTAATCTGCAATATTCATATCGCGGTTAAACATGCGCATCTCCTGCTTGGAATGGTAAATTCAAATATTTCGTTGATATAGCGCATTTTACGCAAACTTTGGCCTGTTGCATAGCGCAAAAAAGATGAATAATTTAGTCGATCAAGATGACAGATTTTTATATTAACTACTTTGACTATTAAATTGTTTAATACTCGCATCAGATTAGCCTTTGGCAATGGCGCTGCCCACCGCTATTTAAACCCATATCGTTTTTAATCCTCTAGAAAATCAAGCGAATAGTTAGCAGCAATTTTTAACTCGTTAACACCAAGCGGATCGCTTCCTAGCCTAAAAACAGATAAAAAATTGAGTGAATGAAAATCATAAAAATGATCTTGGTTCGCTAAACGACTCATTTATTGTATCTGACGCTGTAATCACTCTTATCCTTATCGCGGCTGTTTTATTTCCCTGCGTTTTCCCCTATCATCGTTACCACTATCCCTTATTAATAAGAGTACTGATGGCACAGTTTATTTATACTATGAACCGCGTGAGCAAGGTAGTTCCACCTAAGCGCACTATTTTAAAAGATATCTCTTTGAGTTTTTTCCCTGGCGCAAAAATTGGCGTACTGGGTTTAAACGGCTCGGGTAAATCAACCCTGCTGCGTATTATGGCCGGCATTGATAAAGAGTTTGAAGGTGAAGCGCGTCCGCTTACAGGCACTAAAATTGGTTACTTAGCACAAGAGCCCGTTTTAGATCTGGAGAAAAATGTACGCGAAGTGATCGAAGAAGCGGTAAGTGATATTAAAAATGCACTGACAGAATTAGATGCCGTGTATGCAGCCTACGCGGAGGCGGATGCCGACTTTGATGAGCTTGCTAAACGGCAAGGGCAGCTTGAAGATATTATTCAGGCGCACGATGGCCATAACTTGGATAACCAACTTGAACGTGCCGCTGATGCGCTGCGTTTACCTCCTTGGGATGCGCAAATCAAAGTACTTTCAGGTGGTGAGCGTCGCCGCGTTGCGCTATGTCGTTTACTGCTTGAAAAACCAGATATGTTGCTGCTTGATGAGCCCACCAACCACTTGGATGCCGAATCAGTTGGCTGGCTGGAGCGTTTCTTACATGACTACGAAGGTACCGTTGTGGCCATTACCCATGACCGTTATTTCTTAGATAATGTCGCAGGTTGGATTTTAGAGTTAGACCGCGGCTATGGTATCCCTTGGGAAGGTAACTACTCATCATGGCTAGAGCAAAAAGATGAACGTTTAAAACAGGAAGGTTCACAAGAAAAAGCACGCCAGCGCCAAATAGAGACAGAACTGGAATGGGTTCGCTCCAATGCCAAAGGGCGTCAATCTAAAAGCAAAGCACGTCTATCTCGCTTTGAAGAGCTCAATAATCAAGACTTCCAAAAACGCAATGAAACCAATGAGCTGTTTATTCCAACCGGGCAGCGTTTGGGCGATCAGGTTATTGACGTCAGCCATCTTAAAAAATCATTTGATGGTCGGGTATTAATTGACGATCTTAGTTTTAGCATTCCCAAAGGGGCTATTGTCGGTATTATCGGTGCCAATGGTGCGGGTAAATCGACCCTGTTCAAAATGCTCTCGGGTGAGGAAAAACCAGATGCAGGTGAAATCATTATAGGTGAAACCGTGCAGCTGGCCAGCGTAGATCAATTCCGCGATGATATGGATGATAAATTAAGCGTTTTCCAGGAAGTGTCCGGCGGGAGCGATATTATCAAAATAGGTAATATCGAAATTCCAAGCCGTGCCTACCTTGGCCGCTTTAACTTTAAAGGCACAGATCAACAGAAAATTGTCGGTCAGCTATCCGGCGGGGAACGCGGCCGTTTACACTTAGCGAAACTGCTGAAATCGGGCGGCAATATGCTGTTACTTGATGAGCCCACCAACGATCTTGATATCGAAACGCTGCGTGCGCTTGAAGATGCCCTGCTCAGTTTTGCAGGCTGCGCTATGGTTATTTCCCATGACCGCTGGTTCCTGGACAGAATAGCAACGCATATTATTGATTACCGCGATGAAGGTGTCGTAAACTTTTATGAAGGTAACTTTAGTGATTATGAAGAATGGCTGAAGAAAACCTATGGCGCGGCAGCACTTGAACCGCACCGTATTAAATACAAACGCATCTCTTAATTTCTTTTAAGAGCGCATCATTTTAGCCTCCTTTTGGAGGCTTTTTTTATTCAACCTGATAGTTTGCCCGCTAAAATAACAGTAAACTTATTTGCTCATTATTCAATCACTTTAACTCGCCCTACCGCCCCGCTTTCTAAGCGCACTTTAATGCCGTGTGGATGATTCGGTGAATTAGTCAGAATGTCTTTAACTATCCCCTGTGTTAGTGCGCCACTACGCTGATCTTGTTTTAATACAATGGCGACCGCTAACCCTTTTTTGATATTAACCCGTTTTGTTCCGATCATACTCTATTACTCCTCCCTGCTGCGCAGGTCAAACCTGCTTCTCTAATGCTAACTGATCAGTGAGTTCAGTAAGCCCTTGGATAACACCATCGATCACCATTAAACAATGCATTCCTGCTGCGGTGGCGGACTGATAACCTATTTTTGTATCTTCAAAAGCCAGACATTTTGCCGGATCGATCTTCAATAACTCCGCTACTTTTGCAAAAGTATCTGCAGCAGGTTTGGGATTAAGCACATCATCAGAACTGATCAGGGTATCAATAAACTGAGTTAATCCTATTTTATCAAGCGTAAACAGCGCTTCATCCCGGGACGAGCCCGTCGCAACACCAATCGGTAACCGACCACTGTTTTTGAACACGAGATCGCGTGTTTCAGCGATCACGCCCAAATCATCTCTGATGGATAAATATTTTTCTGTTTTATATGCGCCAGCTGAGTCAATATCCAACGGGCTGTTTTGCTTCTGCGCAATAATTTCAAGCGTTTCTCTAGTCGGAATTCCGCCTAGGGTATAAAAATAATCTCTGTCAAAAGCAAATCCGAATTGCTGCGCGGTCAGCTCCCACGCTTTTAGATGCAGCGGCATGGTATCAGCCAAGGTGCCATCTAAATCAAAAATCAATGCATCATAATGTTCAAAAATACTCATTAACCTCTCCAATTAAGGCTGTTAGGCAGCCCGTTACAATACATTTCAGTCTATATTTCAGCCGATTAAGAGTGCAATATTAATCATTGATCACTGTTATCACATTTTGCCGCCAGCCACTTATCCATATTTTGGGCTGGAAAAGATCACGGATATTTTCATCCACAATGCGCGGCAATGGCATTAATCACCATTTGATGATCTTCATCAGAGGGCAACCCCGAAACTGTGATTGCACCAATGACCCCGGAGTTTTTTATGCGAATCGGAAAGGAACCTCCGTGCGCGCAATATTCTCGGGCATCAATATGCGTTTGCTGTTCGAAATCTCTGTTTTTGGACTGATTATATCGGCCGATATAAGCCGTGCTGTGGCCAAAACGCAACACGGTCTGACGTTTTCGTTGTACCCAATGTTGATTATCCGGCTGCGTGCCCGACATGGCAAAAGAAAATAGCCTCTGATTGTAGGCGTACACTTCAATCGCCACCGGCGCATTTTGTACATCGGCAAGTTGTTTTAATCGACTCCCCAATTGCCAGGCAGTTTCATTATTAAAAAATTCAAACTGCAACTGCGTTTCTTGAGCCAATAGCTCAGCTAATGAATAATGGTCGCTCATAACGGCACCTTTAGGGTTTTACCCAATTGACTGCTTGCCATTGCCAGTTCAATAAGACGGATATTAGCCAATGCGTCAATAGCGGCAACTGGCGTTTGACTGCCATAACGAATTGCTTCTGCCATTTGCAGATAAAAATGCGGATAGTTACCAGACTCTGTCGCAACGGGCTTAGATGAATCCGCTAAATATAAAACGCCGTATTGCGCCGGATCTTCCGCTCCGTAATTATCAGCATCAAGCTCACAGCCTGATTTTAATTGTTCTTCCTGCGGATCCAGCCCGAACTTCACATAATTACCCAGCTCGCCCTGCACATTAAAACGCATATTGGGGCCCGCGCTAAATAACGATGCATTTAAAACAGCAAGCTTATCTGGGTAATGTAGGGTTAAACTGAAAAAATCAATATTGGTTGACCCTTCGCGCATTATTTTACACTGCGCGGTAATAGCATCTGGCATGCCAAATAACTGTAATGCCTGATCAATAAGGTGCGGGCCCAAATCAAATAAGATACCGCCGCCATCACTGGCTTTCTCGCGCCAGCGTTGACGCACTGTGGGTCTGAAACGATCGAAGTGCGATTCAAAGTGTTTAATGCTACCGATTTTATTTTCTGCAATCAGTTTTTTAACCGTTAAAAAATCACCATCCCAACGACGATTATGATAGACACTGAGCTGCAATTTTTTTTCTTTGGCCAGTGCAATTAATTCCTCGCCATCAGAGATGTTAGTAACAAAGGGTTTTTCTAAAACCACATGTTTATTATGCGCTAAAGCCAGTTTAGCGAGGGAAAAATGGACATCATTAGGGGCGGTAATAATCACTAGCTGCGCATCACTATTTGCTATTAGATCTTCAGCACTTAAATAGTGACGGACATCTGGCCAATCGTGTTTGACGGCCTCAACCTGGCTACTACTAATTGCGCTTACCTCAAATTCATCCAGCGCATTAATAAAGGGAATATGAAAAGTTTTCGCAGAGTAACCATAACCGATAATGGCGGTTTTAATCGAGGGTAATGACTTTATTTGGCTAGACATTGTCTGCTCCTTGCTGCATTTCATTGGCAATTATTATTTCTATTTCATGTTTATTGAGCAACACTAATAGGTTTTGTGGGGGGGATTGATCAGTGATCAGGATATCTACTTTATCTAAGGGGCCGATCTGGTAAAGATTTTGTTGTGCAAATTTGCTGCTGTCACAGAGCAAAATAACTTGTTGTGCCTGCGCTATCATCGCTTGTTTAATATGTGCTTCATCTTCGTTGGCGCTAGACAAGCCAAATTCAGAGAGCGCGCAAACGCCTAAGAAAACTTTATTAACACGGTAAGCGGATAATTGCTGCACAGCCGTAGGACCGAAAATAGCGCGATGGTGGGTGTTAAGTTGTCCGCCTAAAAGGTGCACATTAATATTCGCCCGGTCGGCTAATAATGCCAGGCAATCAACGGAATTGGTCACAACATGCGCAGCCGTTTTTAATTGGCTGGCCATTGCCGTTAAACTTGTTCCCGCATCTAATATAATATAATCATCAGGTTTCACTAACTCTGCGGCTATTTTTCCTATAGCCATTTTACTGCTGCTCATTTGTGAGCGGTGCAGATAAGGCAAATCTACTGTTTTAACCGCCACCAAGATAGCACCACCACGAACGCGCTGTACATCCGGCAACTGCGCAAGTTTAATCAGATCGCGTCGGGCTGAATCTCGTGAGATGGAAAAATATTCGCAAATGTTTTCCATGGTTAATTTTTTAGTAGACGATAATAGCTCACGCTGAGCTAATAAACGTTCATCTTGTGTCATTCAAAATCACCTTTGCTTATATATACTTAAGCATATGTAAGTAATTATATATTTAACTCCATTTAAAAAGCAACATTAAATTGACGTTTCAGCTTGCTATAGATGAGTAAACCAGATTGGTGTCGCCCTACTCTTAGCAGGCACAGGGTGAAATTAAGAGGCGCTTTCTCTGCTACTATTTTTTCGCTTAACTCATTTTAAACAGCTCAAAACATTACCCCAAGACCAAAATGAAACTGCGGCTCTTTGACCTGTTCCTGTTTACGCCAAAGGTAAAGTTGATTTATATTAACTAGCGGATAAATATAGTCACTTTTACCAATGCGCCCGCTACGTTTTTCATGCAACGTCCCCCTCACCGTCATTAAACGCCCTGGCGCATAATCTGTGAGTTCCATATAGCCCTCTTGAATAGCCAGAAAACGCCCCACTGGCGCCTGCCCGGTATTCGGCTTTTGTTCGCTGGTTAATGGATAAGCAAGGATTTCAAACTGGGTCACATCTTGCAGATTAACACTGGAAATAATTACGCCCCCCCATAAGATGAGCTCATTTTTCAATACTGCACTTTCGGCCACCACGCCTTGCGGGGTAATAGTAAGATCAATCCCATCGCTGGCAAATTTATCATTCGTAGTACAGCCCCACAAAAGCATTGCAGTAAACAACATAAAAACAGGTCGCCATCTATTGTTCATAATCGTCTCCATTGTCACCATCTAGATGATGGCGGGTAGCGTGTGTAGTGATAAGGCCAAGGATCATAGAGTCCCCAAGCTAACGGGTGATCATGATAGACAACCGTTTCCTGTTTCGGGGGCCACAGATAAACCGCGCTGACCGTAACAACGGGAAACGAATAGAGATACTCACCTATCAGAGCAACATGCTCTCCGGTAAGGCTGCCAGCAACAGTCAGCAAAGCCCCTACTTTATATTCAAGCGGATCAACAAAACCAGAAAAACGAGCAATAAAACGGCCGCTACTTTTACTACCGCTGCTCGGCTGACCATTGCTGCTGAGCTTGCGACTTACGACTTCGATCCAGGTCTGCTCAGCTTTGTTTTCGACTTTACTGATCACGCCGCCCCAACGCACCCGGGATCCGTAAAACTTCTCGATATCCACCCGAACTTCATCGACACTAATATCAGGCGCAGGAATATTATTGATTGCTGTCGGCACCACAGAGGCGCAACCACTGAGTAGCATTATTAATATAAGCAAGCATGACCGCTCCATTGGTGACCTCATATATAAGAGATAAAAATAAACTATTCACATTGTTAGTAAAGTATAGGCAGCGATCAGCTACAGTAAAGGGACAGGAAGATCATCACTCGCATTAGAACGTAGGTTGGAGTCTCGTACAACACAGATTGGCAAATCAAATAGAAGGTGATGCAAGTCATGAAAGAGCGAGATGATAAAGGTATTCCCAGTAGCGACGATGAAAATACCTCTGTAACAAAGAGTTCTAAATATGGCTGCAGTAATTATCATGTAAACATAAAAAGTTAACTCAAAAATAATGGTAAAGCGTTAATTTCCCTAATTGCTCTTCAGTTTTCCATTTATGGTAGCCAACTTGGCTGCGAATTGCCCAGTTAGTTGATAAGGCCCAGTTCCATGACAAATTAACTTGACTGTGATGACTCACATCTACATTGAGCAAATGCATAACATTGCCAGAAATCGCAACTTTATTAGATGAATTAATTTCCCAGTACGCGCCTAACTCAGCACCAAGCGCTATTTCCATAGTGCTATCGGTAATATCACCCAGGTTAATTTCTGTTGAAGCTAATAGATAGCTATGCAATAAATTCGGATCTCCCCAAGATTTACCATACCCACCTTGGACGAACCATCTGCTAGTGCGTTTATAAAGATCGGGCTGGCGGTCATACCCCATACGCAAATTCCATGACCAAGTATCAAAAATGCGATTATCAGGTGCAAGCGACATTGCATCTAAAAAATAGAAACGTTCTAAAAGAGCAGCATTATCATCATCCATACTGACTTCTATATCTAAAAAACTAATTTTAGCTGCGGGAATAAAACCAGCGGAAGCATCCATTAAATCATGATAGGCAAGTCGATAAGATAAACTAAATCTTTCTGCGTAATCTTGATAGTGGTTATAACTGACCGACACTCGAGAAGATGCATGTCCTTTTTCTGGTGATGCAGAGGGTGATTCGGCCTGCATAAATGGGGATTTACTTTTTACTTTGCTGCGTTGTATTAGCAAATTAGTTAAACGTGGCGCGATCAACTCCCGGTTTAATCCTTGATTATAAAACTCAAAATTCAACCATTCATAAGCCATCTCTAAAATTGCAGCTTGCTCCTGCTCTGTGTATTTTGTTTGCTCCAGAGGCGCACCGGACATGACTGAACGCGCTTCTGCTAGTAAAGTGTCGTTAATTTGTTCGGAATAAGCATATAACTTTGTTCCAAAAGAGGGCCGATAGTTAGGCTCAGATAATAAATCACTATCGCGTAGCATAGCGACTGTATC
>NZ_JBLIEK010000110.1:0-12003 GCF_047632995.1 Psychromonas sp. | reverse complement strand
AATTGAAAATGCCAGAGCAGGTGAAATTATGCCAAACATTCCGCAAATGATGCCATTCTGGTATGGGGAACAATCTGCAATTGCTAATGTAATCCAACATCGACAATCTATTGAGGAAGCTCTCTCTACCGTCGAGAAACGCATGCAGCAATAACCGCACGATTAATATGCCAATAAACAGCCCTTTTATCCCAGATAATTTGCGCTCAATTCATACTAAGGCATTTACTAGCGAGTATTAATCTTGTTTAGAGTACGTCTTTGAATTTCTTCAAATGTACGAATGGTGCTTCTACGCCTTAACGAAATTATTCATGCATCGCATGACCATTCAGTTCGACTTTACTGGAAATAAACTTGGATCTTGCTTGCTAACGCGAGAAAGCGCGCAAGTACGGAAGAATTCCACCTTTCGATAATAGATAGATCTTGTTAATAAATGTAACCGTTTGATAAGTAAGCTTAGAACATGTAATGTTCACATTTATCATAAATAATTGACGACCGTCTTTCTCGAGGAAACACGGCGTTCTTCCTTCTTATAATATGTTACATTTAAAGGAATATGCATGAGAGTTTTTCTATTACTATTGTTACTTCCCCTTTATGGGAATGCACAAAGCGCAGATAAAGAAAGTTTTTTGTCTGCTTGGGAACAAAACCAAAGTAATAGTGCTTTAGTTGAAGACTTCCGAAAAATATCAGATGGTAATTATCATATAAAGTTTAAAAACCTTCCATATGAAGGTGAGCTTTTACTACTTACTTATGATGTTGAGAGTATCCCATATGGACTCGAAGACTCAAATTTCAATACAACAGGATACGTTGAAATTGATATACCAGGTGCCATGGATGAGTTAATGCAGAAGTACAGCAGGACTTACTATAAATGGGCTCAAAATAATGTACTCTATTACGATTCAAAGTCTGGTTCTTGGGTTAGCCCTGAAGTATATTCATCTGCCTATAAAGACGATACAACATCAATAGGAGATGCTATTTACGTAACAATATTTGAGTATTGGAGTTATGCCCTGATTGGGATAATTCTGTATTTTCTGTGGTCAACAGTAGTAAATAACAAACGAACTAAAACTGCAATTAAGCACCAAGAAGAGGTGTTGGAAAAGTCTCTAAAATTGAGTGAAGAATCAATAGAATTACAGAAAAAATCTATTGATGAATGTATTAAATTACACGAAAACACTAACAAGCTTCTGTTGCAAATTTCGAATCAAATTGAGCCAAAAATGTAAGTTGCTTAAACGGAATAAAAACAGTTGGTACGCACAAAATTTTATTTTGATCATATTAAGGAAGGTAGTGATAATGAAAGGCGCAGGTGGGAATTCTGGCGGTATAGGGCATTTTTTTATTGGCTTACTAATGATGAGTGGTGGTTTTTATATGCTACTAAGTGCAATTACAGTCACTTCAAATTTTGGATTCGGGTCCAGGTTATATAACATTAACGCTTTTGGCACCGGCGTTGGACTGACAACTGGTACTGTAATGATTCCGTTTATGTTTGGTATAGGTCTTATTTTTTATAACTCTAAAAATATTTTAGGGTGGCTACTATCAATATGCTCAATTACAGCATTAGTATTTGGTGTAATATCATCCGTTCGGTTTAGTTTACGCACAATGTCATCATTTGACCTTATTCTAATTTTAGTTTTAGCTATAGGTGGCTTAGGCCTGTTTTTACGTTCTCTAAAAACGATAGATGCAAAATACAGCTAGCAAATTGCTGTACGCGCACTCGATATAGTTACTGAGCAAGGCGTTAATGTATTATGGAGATGTTCATTGAATATTAGTAAAATTCTGTTAGCGAGTTTCATGTTCCCTATTGTATACCCTCGGGCAGTATTAAATGCCGTAACTCTCCCGATGCTTATGATGGTTTGCAATTGGGCGCTAGGAGCAAATTTGGGAAGTAAATATGCTTTTTTGTCTTGGTTTTCTTATGTATTTCAGTTTTATGCTATATCTGTTCTATTAACAAATTGCATTTCGTTAGTCACGAAAAATGAAGTACCCCATTTTTTTGAAAAGCAGTCCGTATATGCAAAATGTAGCCTGCTGCTAGCTTGTTATACTTTTGTTGTTTTTGGCGTAAAATACTGCTTTGTAATGCTGGGTTTAGATATTTTCAACATTGAAGATCCAAGTGGTTTTACCCAATTAGACGAAATTTCACAATTTACATCAAGTGTAATTCTTTTTAGTATTTTCTTTGTTATTCCCCATTATATATACACCGGTGAAGTCGTTGTAAAAGATGTTCTTAGGCAAAGTAGCAAATATATTGTCGGCCTGACTTTGATCGTTTTTATTATTGAAATAATTAAAACTACTATCGGTTACATGTTTGTTGGCGCAAGCAGTACACCAATAATATTATTAGGTTCAATGGCTCTCCTCATTCTGCAAGCCTTTGGATATATAATTATTTCATTTTGCTATATAGCAATTTTTTCAAAGAAAACACAGTTAATTATCGATATGTAATTTTACATACATCGAACAAATGGGCGCACGCGGACTCGAATACAGTTGTCGCGGTTTTTGCTCAAAACCAAATGCGTCAAAACCGCACCAACATACTCGCCAGTGAGCAAGGCGTTATATATCCAAAGGAATGTAGATGAGTAATCAAGAAGAATTTAAATATCCTGTTAGTGTTAACTTGGCGCTTTGGATCAGTCTGGCTTTATTTATGGTTGGTGTTATTGAAACAAGCGGTGTTGTTGATTTCCTACCTGAGTTATTGAAATCACAATTTACTGGCCCTGTCTTGATTGTTATAGGTTTACTTCTATTTTCATATCCATTTCGTGAAATTAAGAAAGCCATAAAAGCGCACAAGCAATCAAATAATGAGTAATGTAATATACCAAACTACTTGAAGATTCAAATTCAGAGTTTCGCCCGGATGCTAGAACGAGGCGTTAGCCATCAAATTTAAGGGACAACATGAAGCTTCAAGGTAAAGTTACAAATTGGAATGATGACAAAGGATTTGGTTTTGTCGAGCCCAATGGTGGTGGCGTTCGTGCTTTTGTCCATATTAAAGCTTTTAATTCTTCCTCTCGTAGGCCTGTGAATGGTGAAATCATTACCTATAAACTAGTTAGCGAAAATAATAACCGATACAAAGCTACGAATATTAAATTTTCCCGTGATATTAATCGATCAAATGGTCGAAGTGGTGCGCATAGCACCAATAATCGAAATAAAGGAAAAAGCAGTATACTCGGTCCTGTCTTCACAGTGCTTTTTTGCATTGGATTATTCATATCAGTCTTTAATGGTAAGGTTCCTGTAAATGTTGGTTTTGCATATCTTGTAATAAGTTTGATTACTATCCTTGCATACGCAAAGGATAAATACTCAGCTCAAAATAATCGTTGGAGGACACCTGAAGCAACATTGCATTTCTTTTCTCTAATTGGTGGGTGGCCCGGAGCGTTGATCGCTCAAAAAATATTGCGTCACAAGACAAGCAAGAATGAATTTATAAGCACTTATCGGATAACTGTCTTTTTGAATGTAGGAGTCTTACTAGTAGTGTATACAGAGGAAGGCCAACACCTTCTTCATAATATAATTTTACCCTTGTTGAGAGGCTAACAAAGTGTCGCACTCGATAGCGTTGGTCAGGAGGAAGTTTATGCGTTATCTCTTTATTCTTTCATTTTTAATGTTTTCGGTAGGTATAAATGCAGAGGAAATTAACCCTTTTACTTCTGATGGGTGTAGCGCTTTTCCTGATGGTACTTTTAAACAGAAGGAATTATGGTTAGCCTGTTGCACTGCTCATGATTACGCTTATTGGAAAGGTGGTACATATGATGAGAGGCTTATTGCGGATAAACAGCTTCGTCAATGTGTTGCTAAAGTAGGTCAACCTCAAATTGCAGCCTTGATGCTGGCGGGTGTTCGTGTTGGAGGAAGCCCTTATTTTCCCACATCGTTTAGATGGGGATATGGTTGGTCTTACCCTAGAGGGTATAAGGCTTTAACTCAAGAGTTAATATACAAATAAAGCGGCATAAAATGGGCTTGAACTACAAGAGATAAAGGCGATATCTTTTAGGATATCGCCTTTATGCTTAATTAAGCAGCTTGCTTTTTAAATTCTTGAGATTCTGCTTTCTTGTCTAATGCGCCGCTAAAGCGTGTTAACACCAGCGCAAATAGCACCACAATCGCGCCAATCCAAGGCGTGTTCATAAGTCCTGCTTGTTCGACGATTAAACCACCTCCCCAGGCTCCAAGTGCAATACCCACGTTAAATGCGGCGATATTGAGACCAGAAGCCACATCAACCGCATCCGGTGTGTATTTTTCAGCCAGTTTTACGACGTAAACTTGCAGGCCAGGGACATTACCGAAGGCAAATGCGCCCCAAACTAAGATAGTGGCTACCGCTGCAATTGGGTTAACCGCTGTAAAGTTGAACACTAACAGTACTGCGGCAAGGCCTGTAAAAATAATGGTTAGCGCTTTAATTGGCCCCATTTTATCCGCCATTTTCCCGCCCCAGATATTACCTACTGCAACCGATACCCCATAAACCAACATAATCAGACCGATAGCGCTTGAATCAAAACCAGAAATCTGTTCCAAAATAGGTGCTAGATAGGTAAATGCAATGAACGATCCGCCGTAACCAATCGCTGTAATTGCGTATACCAAGAGTAAACGAGGCTCCGAGAGTACTTTTAATTGCGCTGAAATCTTAGTCGCCGCTGCCTGCTTTAAGTTATTTGGCACTAACAGCGCGCTGCCGATAAGTGCAATCAAGCCGAGTAGCGCCACGGCTAAAAAGGTTGCCTGCCAGCCGAATGTTTGGCCGATATAGGTCCCCAGGGGAACGCCGGTTACAAGCGCGACGGTTAAACCCGTAAACATGATGGCAATCGCACTGGCCGCCTTATCTTTTGAGACTAAGCCGGTCGCAATAGTGGTGCCGATTGAAAAGAACACCCCATGCGCCAAACCGGTTAATATACGTGCGGCAATCAACGTTTCATATCCGGGAGCTTGCCACGCCAGTATATTACCCGCCACAAAAAGCGCCATCACACAAAGCAATACATGCTTGCGGTTCCAGTTTCCTGTTAGCGCGGTTAAAACAGGTGCACCAATGGCAACACCCACTGCATAGAGGCTAACTAACAACCCGGCTGAAGGCAGCGAGACACTTAAGTCTTGTGCCATGGTTGGGATTAATCCCACAATGACAAATTCGGTGGTTCCGATTGCAAAGGCGCTGAGCGTCAATGCGAGTAATGCTAAAGGCATAATTTTTCCTTTTTTTTATATTGGAACACAATGTGTGTTTTCGTTTGATGGCGCATTATTGTTGATCTTTAAGTAGTTAAAAACAGTGTTATTAACAAATTACTTTTGTTAATATTGCAACAATAGACCTTGAGATTGAATGGATAATGATATGTTGACTCGTTCCGATGATTTAGAAATCCTGCTTAGCGTGATCGACAGTGGTGGTTTTTCTGCTGCGGCTGATGCCTTAGATATTCAGGTAGCGAGGGTGTCTCGCGCGGTGAGCAAGGTTGAAAAACAGCTCGGTGTCACCATTTTAAATCGCACCACAAGACGAATCGATCTTACCGATGAAGGACGGCAGTTTATTGAGTCTGTACGTGTCGGGCTGTTGCATATTCGCCAGGCCGAAGCGCAGCTTATTTCTCGTGGTGAATTACCAGCGGGCAGGTTGCGCATCGACGCAGCAAGCCCTTTTGTATTTCATCAACTTGTTCCACTTATCCAACCTTTTAAAAAAGTATTCCCTGACATTCAACTGGAGCTCACCTCTAATGAAGGTTTTGTGGATCTATTGGAGAAAAGAACTGATCTGGCGATCCGCATTGGTAAATTAACCGATTCCACTTTACACGCCCGCCCGTTAGGAAAAAGTTTGCTCTATATGGTGGCATCCCCTGAATATCTGGCGACAAGAGGCGTGCCCAAAAAAGTGAGCGACTTATCGGGCCATAATCTGATTGGTTTTACGGGGTCAAAAGTATTAAACCGCTGGCCATTAGCGGGGATTGATTATATTGAGCCGAGTTTGACCGCCAGCAGCGGTGAAACCGTGCGTCAACTTACGCTTGCTGGAAATGGCATTGCCTGCTTATCCGGTTTTATGGTCAATGAAGATATTGCAGCAGGCAGACTTGTTGCTGTTTTAGAGCAGGGAAAACTCACCAATACGGACCGCGAGCAGATAAATGCCGTTTTTTATAAATCTTCTTCTGTTGCCAGGCGTATCTCGGCATTTATTGATTTTATTCAGCCAAGGCTCTCTTTGTAAAGTAGTTGGAGGCACAACAAATATTCAAACCGGTTCGAGTGAGCGACAGACGGAGACCTTATTCTTGCTCATTTTGCATTGATCCCCTGTTTAATCTTATTGTTGTGGTTGCATCCGGGACCGTTAGATAGCAAAATCTAACGTCATCAGCGAAATGACAAAGGTAAAGAGAAATATGCAGCAAGGACTTCCCATCACGATAGCGGCCGATGGCCAATTTTCTAATTCGCTTAAACCCTTGTTGAACAAGCTTGAGATGTGGATCAATTTTCAGGCACTAAAAGCGAATTGGTACGGCAATGAAGATTGCATCTTGTCTTTTGATTATACTCTGGTTAGAACATTAGAAGAAAAAATAAAACATCTGACGGCAGATAATTGGATTGTAGGATCGGGTTATGCTTATCATTATGACAGCAGTAGCCTGACCACTACTGCTTTTATTGCGGTCGGTGATTTGGGCCAGAGTTCCGTTGGTATTGAACAGGCGATAAAAGCCAGATTGACAGCTGTCGCCAATATTATTGCGCTACAGCATGGTTTTTTAGCTTTGCCGTAATGGGGTTATGTTACCAGCGGATCTCTTATTTCAACTCACTGCTGAGGTTTCCTCAGTAAAATCACATCATTTCCAATGAATTCCAGTTCAAGCTTGTCTCGCTCTGCCAGATAGCGAAAAGTCGTCCGGCTAAAAAAGCTTACATGGGTCGGATCATATTTATAGTGCCAGCCGGCAAATGCTTCAAGGTCTATAACCTGTTTAGTCATTATGCCTATCCAACCACCCGGCTTGATTAAATTTAACCATTGCGACCATATTTTGTTGGGATCACAAAGGTGCTCTATCACCTCTGTCGCAGTCACAAAATCATAGGTTTTCTCCAACACATCTGCATCTGGCTGATAGTAAATATCGTATAACGCAACATTGTGTCCAGCCTCGCGTAGCATATGTGCCAATGCGGGTCCCGGCCCACAGCCAAAATCCAACCCTTTAGAGTCTGCTGCTATCCTCTCAAGAAGAGGCAGGGCTAAGCGCGATAAAAACTGTCGATACCCCTGATCATCCGGGTCATTCTCATGATGATCATAATGGGCTTTCTCACTAACAGCATCCAGCCTCTGCGCCTGAGGTACAAATACCAACTCACAGCGCGAACACTGAAAATAGCTGCGATTCTCGTCTTCAAAATAGAACGGTGTTTGATTTGATAAACACAAGGGACAAATATGCATGAAGCGTTCCTCTGATCTGATGTGCAAAGCGTCCATACAGTGAAATTTCAATCGATCATTTTTCTCGATTTATCCAGAACGCCTTACAAAAAATATATTTATGAATGATAACGCTTTTCTAATTAACAACACAGCTGTCATAACCGCCCTCTTAATCATTTGAGGCACTAAACAATATTATCTGCAGCCGCTTTCTATGCTCCTTTGCGATCTAAAAATTTACTTTTACATTGGTAATAGCACATTTTATAAAGTGTCCAATTCAGTTAGAGCAGAATACCTTTTAAGTTGTTTGGAAATGAAAATCAGACTCTTTATCAAAACGAGTAACGCTCAACTTTTCAAGGTAAAATGGCAGCGCTACTCTTTGGAGGGGTCATGCAAAACAAACCGGTTTTTAATTGGTATATGAGTTTAATTGTGCGCTTACGTTTAAATCACACTATTGTTCATTACTGAATTTATCCGTCTGTGTTTGTACTGCATCTAATAATTGCTCTTTCAACACATTTTGTTCCGGTTTATCATCAATGGAGACAGTTAAATCGTGAACGTCGACTGAATCTGAGTCCTGTAATAATTCCACCATCTCCGATGCGACATCAGGAACATAATCAACTATTGTACTGGCAATATCGACAGCATATTCAGGAATATTTTCTACTACCTGAGAGAGATAGTCATTCACTGCATGCTCAATATTTTCTACCGCGTCAGCAGCGCAATCTTGGTCATTTTCACTTTCAATTAAGTTATGAAGATAAGCTTCAGCAATCACATTGGACGATTCCGGTAAGGCTTCGGATACGGTTAATGCTAATTCAGCTGAATACTCAGGCGATACATGACTTAAACGACTATATAACTCTGCGGCGGTTTGCTCTGATGCTGCCGCACTGCGATCCACCGGACGCATTTCATCTAGGGAGCCAGAGAGATCTGTCATATATTGTTCCGTCATTTCCAATAGCCCGCCAGAATGATCTGCGGACATATGCTCTGCGGCTAATTCCATCACACGAATACCGTTATCCGGCATTGAGTTGGCTATTGCGACAATAATATTGGTAAATTGATCCGGATAAGTTGTGGTTATCCAGTCAACTAACTCCTCCACTTTTTCCGGGGAGGCATTAGTTAATGCTTGTGCGATATGAACAGCCATTTCGGGCGCAGCCGTTGTGATCGCCCCATACAATTGACCAATATTTATCTGTTCAATGGTACTTAATGCGGCCGCTAAGTTTGCCGCGTTATTCGGATCTCGAAGTGCTAATGCTTTTACCATATTAACCGCAGCGGCGGGGTTTTGAGTCGCCAGACTAACGGCGACTTCGACTTCTGCACTTTGTTCGAATGCAGGCTCCGCATAGTCTGTGCGCGGATCTAACTCAGAGACAGCGCCAGAGGGGGTCTGCATAATAAAATTTTCTTGCTCTTCAAAGGGTAAAGCGGAACGTTGCTTCATACGTATAATAATAAACGTTAATAAAGTGCTGGCAGTAATAATGATAAAAATAAATAGCGCGTTACTGCCGAATAATTTCATTACCACGGAGGCTGCATAGGGGCCTAAAATACTGCCTAATGCATAAATAACCAATAACGAAGACATGGCCGTTAAAATCTGTTTTTTTAATACTTTATCAAACGTTTCAGACATACTCATAGGATAAAGACAAGCCGCCATTCCGGTGATCACAGCGATGGAAAACAAGCTTAAATTAAACAGCCCTAGCGTAATAAGCAGTGGAATAAATAGAGAAAATAAAATAATGGTTGATACCATAGCCAACATAATTTTGCGCCGATCGAAATGATCAGAGAGATAGGCAATGGGGAACTGCAATATTATCGCACCAGAAATCGCCGCGCCCATAAATATTGATAAATCCAGATCTTTTATACCATTATCACTGGCGAAAATTGGCAGCATATTCAATAGCCCGGCATAGAGGATGCCACAATAAAAACAGCTGACCACACCCAAAGGCGATAGCTTTAAAATGGTCATTAAGGACATAGCTTGACTGTCTTCAATTTGCGGACCTTGTTGTTTACTGATAACAATAGGGGTAATAGCCAGACTGAATAAAATCCCCGAAATCACAAATAAAGTCATACCGTCCACGGGGGCAACACTTAATAAAAACTGTCCGGAAAATAGCGCGCTCATCAACACCATCTGGTTAATAGAAAGTATTCTGCCTCTATTTTTTTCAGTCGCACTATAACTTAGCCAACTATCAAGCGTCGCATTAGCACATGCCATACAAAATCCGGTAATAATCCTCATACAGCCTAAAATTAACGGATCAGGATAAAGGCCGGACAATAAAATCGCCACGGATGTTAAACTGCCACACATCGCAAATATTCTGATATGGCCAACACGCTGCAGTAACCTACGGCTATAGATTGCACCAACCAGAAATCCCACTGACAACATAGATAAAACCAGACCTATACTATCGAGGCTAACACCATCATTTAGCATGCGCACAGGCAATAAAATATTGATCAAGCCGTAACCTGTCATTAACAAAAAACAGCTTATTAGCAGTAGTAAAAAAGGTCTGATAGTCATTATCACCGTGCTGTTCTCTTATTTTATGGAGGGGTTATCTATGCTTAAAAGGTGCTCTTTTGCAAAGAGAGGAAATACCTCACTAACTGTGTCTACAATTAGTGCTCTGTTGAGTATAAAAGCTCGTTTTTTCTAATTCAGATAAAGATAGCCTTCAAGCTATACAAAGGCTGCAGCATCCCGTTAGCAATCGCATTGCCAAAATCAGCAAACCACAGCTGAGCAGATTGTGGGCATCAACTCTTAATCTAAGGGTTGAATCAAGAGTTCGTAACAACGAAAATGGTTGCCTCCAGCTATGACCAATTCATAGCTCATAAGCACCGATTTTAGCCTTAGATTAGATGCAAGAAAAAGAGTCGAATCTAAAAGCAAAGGCCTTTTATTGATTCTATACTTTGAACTGCACCCTTAAATTTTTCACCCGACCATAGGAACTCGATATTTTCTCTGTTGGTGTGGATATTATCTGCTATCCGTCGTCATGGCTAGCGTATTGATGAGCACGGATAGCTAAATTTTCCTCATAGATAAAAACAGTTGAGCTGTGCGGATAAGGTAGATAATTTGAGATGCGACGATAGAGAAACCAGGTTTTGATAAGAATTGTTTTTCTGGTAAATATCTGACGTTGCCGATAAACAGGTGAAATAAAGACAACAACTCCGCCGTAGTCGGAAAACGATCAACGATTGCAATATCAAAGGAGAGAAATGATGAGACAAGTGCAGGTAATATTAATAATTTTTCTGTTTTTACTGGTTGGTTGCACACAACGAATGGGAGCAAAAGAGGGAGCAGGTGCCCTACTTGGCGCAACTGCCGGTGCCGTACTTGGTTCCAATGTGGGACAAGGGAAAGGAAATGTGGTGGCTATCGCCATTGGTACCTTAGCGGGTGCCATGTTCGGCCAGGAAATAGGTCGCTCGCTGGACCGAGCCGATCGCATGGCAATGGGACAGACCGCCCAATACTCGCTGGAATACACGCCGAGTAATGAAACGACTAACTGGAACAATCCCGATTCCGGTAATAGCGGTTCAATTACACCGATCCGAACCTATCAGCAAACAGAGCAATATTGCCGTGAGTATCGGCAAACAGTTATGGTCGGTGGCAAGATGCAGGAGGCATACGGCACCGCCTGCCGTCAGCCAGATGGAAGCTGGTTAATTAATAATTGACGCGATCTAGGCATGAGTAAAAACATTCTAAGGTTCCCTTTACCTTAGAATGTTTAGCGTTTTGTGCCCATAGCGGCTTGCAAACCAATGTAATATTTATTGTCTATAATTTGACTATTGCTCACTCGATATATGGATAAGATATGAATTCATCTTGCAATACAGTAAAAATAGATATGTTGAGCGTTTTTTATTTAATTAGCTTGTTGAGTATCGTTTCATGCGTTTCTAAGCCTGAAGTGATTACACTTCCAGCTTGTAATTACACTGACCAGATCAGTACCAATGAACAAATAAGTAATTTTATTTGGCGAGATAAAAAACATGTAATATTTCATGAGGATTGGCTGACAAGTTCACTTATTGAAATTTCTAATCGCTATCAATATTTACAAAGAAAAACATTACAAGATGCTGTAAAAGCAAAAAATGAGATTGTCTGGTTAACGTCAGAGTTAAATAATTTACAAAATATAAATAACGATTTATTAACCTACATTGAGCTGAATCTTTGTAATAATGAACAAGCCCTTCAATCCCCCTCGCTACTCAGGCAACAAAATACGGGAATTGCATACCTACGCGCAGGCTTACCCGATATTTTAAATGATATACAAGCGAAAAAAGAAAAAATTATTAGCGCC
>NZ_JBLIEK010000109.1:0-12031 GCF_047632995.1 Psychromonas sp. | reverse complement strand
TGGTATCGGTGCAGACGAGATGGTGAAACGTACGCTGTTTGGACGTCAGCGTATTAACCCATCGGCAGATCTTGATGAAAAAACCTTAACTGAAATTGCCAAGCTCACCGGAGGACAATATTTTAGAGCAAGAAACCAGCAGGAGCTGCAAAACATCTATCAAAAAATCAATGAATTAGAGCCGGTTGCTAGTGATTTCCTAGAGTTTCGCCCAGAAAAGGATCTGTTTTATTGGCCGCTTGGCGCTGCCTTTTCTCTGCTATTTATGTTTGCCCTCTATTGCAAATTAAGAGGTTCGTATGATGCCTGAAAGTAGTTTTATGCCCTTAGAATTTTTACGCCCCCTGTGGCTGCTCGGATTACTGGCTGTTTTTTTATTTTCATTGCTGCGTTACAAGATGGCTAAAAAGGGGCAATCACAAAACCTCATCGCCGCCCATTTAAGTGAACATTTGGTCAGCTCACCAAGCAGCGGCAATACACAGACGTTTACTTTTAATATTCTCGCCGTTATTGCCTGCATTGCACTGGCGGGACCCAGCTGGCGAAATCTGCAGCTGCCTGTCTATGAGATGGAAAAGGCGCAGGTAATCGCGCTGGATCTTTCCTATTCAATGTACGCAACGGATATAAAACCTAACCGTTTAAGCCAGGCAAAATACAAAACGATTGATCTGATAAAAAAATTAAGCGAAGGTGAAAAAGCACTGATAGCCTATGCAGGAGATGCGTTTACTATCTCCCCTTTGACCGCAGACGGCAACTCTATTATCAACCATATTCCGCAGCTCTCGCCGGAGATCATGCCAGTCACGGGTGCACGTGCCGATCTCGCCCTGGAGAAAGCGATCACCCTGCTGGAAAATGCAGGTTATACACAAGGCCATATCGTATTTATTACTGATGATATTGATAAACAAACATCACAAAAAATGGTGGCACGCCTAAAAGGCACTGATTGGGTGGTCTCTATACTGGCGATGGCAACAGAGCAAGGCGAGCCTATTAAATTATCGGACGGCAGTTTACTGAAAAATCAACAGGGTGATATTGTTGTGCCTAAACTACAGGCTCAGCCGTTATACGCCATAAGTAACGCCAGCCATGGTCTGTATCTGACGCCCAGCAATAGCAACGCAGATATAGAGCGGTTAGCGAGTTTATTTACGGTCAAAGATGCTCATAAAAAAGAGAACGGACAATCCGGACAGAATAAATTTGCCATAGATGATGGTTATTGGCTGACTTTTTTATTACTGCCGCTGTTTTTATTACTGTTTAGAAAAGGTCTTTTTTACGTTCTTTTATTAAGCGTAACTATGCCCTTTGCCAGCCCCAGTGCTGACGCTTCAATTTGGAAAAATGGCCAGCAAAACGCCTTTCAGGCTTATCAGGATAAAGATTATCAAACCGCCGCAGAGCTATATGATGAGCCCATCTCAAAAGGCAGCGCCTTATATCAAAACAAACAATATCAGCAAGCGTTGGATGAGTTTACCCAGGCAACTATTGACGATCCAAAGAGTGCCACTGCCTTCTATAACCAAGGCAATGCTTACGCGCAGTTACAGGAGTTTGATAAAGCAATTGAAGCTTATCAGCAGGCGCTGACCATTGATCCTGGATTTAAGATGGCACAGGAAAATAAACAGCTGCTTGAAAAGATAAAAAAACAGCAGGAACAGCAACAAAGCGACCAGCAGCAAAGCGAACAGCAACAAAGCGAACAGCAACAAAGCGAACAGCAACAAAGCGAACAGCAGCAAAGCGAACAACAGCAAAGCGAACAGCAACAAAGCGACCAGCAGCAAAGCGAACAGCAACAAAGCGAACAGCAGCAAAGCGAACAGCAACAAAGCGACCAGCAGCAAAGCGACCAGCAAAAAACTGAGCAGCAGAAAGCTGAGCAGCAGAAAGCGGAGCAACAGAAAGCTGAGCAGCAAAGCGAACAGCAGAAAGCTGAGCAACAAGAGCAATCTGAAGAATCACAGCAAAAGCAACAGGCGGGTGAGATGCAAGAAGCTGAACAAGTAAACCAGGAACTGCAAGATTTACCTAACTGGTTAAAAAATATGCCAGATGATCCCTCTTTATTACTACGCAACAAAATGCGTCTGGAATACCAAAAAAGAGCACAATCACAGCCGGCCAAACAAAAAAATAACGGAGAGATCTGGTAATGCAAATTATACGTTCAACTGTTACAACCCTTTTTCTCTCACTTTTTTTAATTCAAGGCAATTGCGCTACGCCGCAGCTGCAAACATCGGTTAGTGATAATGCAGTTTTATTAGGGGATCTGTTTGTATTAACCATAACGCTAAACGACAGCGATTCAGACTATCAATTAGACACACGGCCATTAGAGAAAGAGTTTACCGTTTATCGCCCATCACAAAGCCGCAACAGTAAATATATCAACGGTAAATTCAGTCAACAGACACAGTGGCAAATAACCCTGCAGGCGAAAAGAGTTGGCGAGTTAACTATCCCCGCGTTAAAACTTGGCTCGCTGACCACTCAAGCAATTAAAATATCCGTAGAAAAATCCTCGGATCAGGCAACCGAAACAGAAGACAATAAAATTTTCATGGAAAACAGCCTCAATAAAAATAGCGTATATCTGGGCCAGCAGTTGATTTTAACCACTAAGATATTTATCTCTGAAAACACCAATGAGCTAGAACTGCTAGCGCCCAGTTTAGCCGATGCAACGGTCACTGTTTACGGACAGGATAAAGAGGGACAAACAATCCGTAATGGCACTCGTTATAAAACCATTACACGACAGTTCCAAATAAGTGCCAAGCAAGCGGGCGATTTCACGGTCAAATCACCGCTTTTAACGGGAAATTTACGCAAAATAGTGAAAATAAGTGAATGGCAAAATAGTGTCATTGCTGATCCTATCAATATTCGTGGTGACGCCCTGCCGATAGAGATAAAAGCTAAACCTGAAGACTTTCAAGGCGAGTGGTTAATTAGTGATGATGTTCGCCTGATTGAAGATCCCACATTAAATCAACAAACTTATCATGTGGGTGAGCCGATCACCCGCAACATCACCCTGCAAGTGGCTTCAGTTGATAAAGCTAAACTGCCTGAAATCAAGTTTAACTATCCGCAAAGTTTACGCTTTTATCCGGATCAAGATGAGCTGAAAGAGGGGCAAGCAAACGGTTTGCTTTACGCCGTGCGCAGCATGCGTCATGCGATAATCGCCGATCAGAGCGGTGAGCTTATCCTGCCGGAAATCAAAATGGGATGGTGGAACAGCCAAACAGATAAGCAAGAGTTTGCCATTTTACCCGCACAAACCCTGACCATTTTAGCCGCAGAGAAAGATACCGTTTCACCTGCAAGCAACAACCCTGTTATACCGGCCAGTCCCATCGATGAGATTAAACCCACCCTTATTGTCGATCACCAGGCTCTTATATATTGGCAGATTATTAGCGCCCTCTTATTGCTTGTTATTGTGATGCTTATTTTTTATCACCTCTACTACCGCCGTTTGCAAAAATCGAGTAAAGCGCAAAATATAAAAAAAGTTGAGCCACTGGATAATAGCTATAGCGCATTGCAGGTCCAATTAAAGAAAAACGATCCTGCGCTGATTTATCAAGCATTATTAAACTATGCACAAAGTGAATTTCCAATACTAAAAAGTCTTTCCCAATTAAACGATTACATAAGCTTAAATGAACAAGACAAACAACAATTAGCAGCGGAAATAAAATCACTAGAAAATGCCTGTTGCACCCCCTCCGCTGATTGGAATTCAACGCAATTAACCGTGTTAATAACAAAGCATCTGCAGAAAAAATCAAACCATACGGCTAATAATATTATGGATTTAAATCCGAGCAAGGCGCATAAATAGATGCGCCATTGACCTAACGCGAGTTAAAAAACAGGCGCACCATATTGGTGTGCTACGCACCATCACTCCCTATTTAAAGCGCCAAATGGCTGCTTAAACCTCTTTTTAAAATAACATCCCCTTCAAAAAACAATATAACATTATGATTTAGAACACTTTTAATTTAACGCACCAGCAGTTCGCAATAGTTGGCGTGTTCTTTGCGTTAATCTCTATTGTCATTTCATTTTACAGTGAAATATATTGTAGTAACTCAGCGAAGGAAATTAAGATGAAAATTACAAAAATTGCTCTACTAATCAGCGCAGCTACACTACTACCTAATTTAGCTTCAGCAGGCACACTAGAACAAGTCATTAAAAAAGGCACGCTAAATTGTGGGGTTTCTACTGGTATCCCTGGCTTCTCAGCCACTGATTCAAAAGGGGTATGGGAAGGCCTTGATGTTGATTTTTGCCGTTCAGTTGCCGCTGCAGTCCTTGGTGATGCAGATGCCGTTAAATTTATCCCCCTAACCGCAAAAGAGCGTTTTACTGCGCTGCAAAGCGGCGAAATTGACGTTTTAGCCCGCTCATCAACTTGGACTGCGTCACGTGATACATCACTTGGCATAAATTTCACCGGTGTTAACTATTACGATGGACAAGGTTTCCTAATAAATAAAAAACTGGGCATCAGCTCTGCAAAAGAATTAAGCGGAGCAACATTCTGTATTCAAGCGGGTACTACAAGCGAACTTAACTTGACCGATTATTTCAAAGCGAATGGCATGGAATATAAAGCGGTTACTTATGATACATCTAGCCAAACTATCGACGGCTTCAAAAAAGGTCGTTGTGATGCTGTGACCTCTGACGCGTCACAACTGTATGGCTTAAGACTAAAAATGGACGATCCAGACTCGGTGATGGTTTTACCAGAAATCATCTCTAAAGAGCCTTTAGGGCCAGCCGTTCGTCAAGGAGATGATGATTGGTTTAATGTTGTACGCTGGACACTCTATGCAAGCTTAGAAGCTGAAGAGAAAGGGGTGACACAAGCCAATGTGGACATGCAACTTAAGTCTGAAAATCCAAGTATCAAACGCTTGTTAGGTACAACAGGTACTGCAGGTAAAGATCTAGGGCTAAAAGAAAATTGGGCTTATAACATAATTAAAGGAGTGGGCAACTACGGAGAATCTTTTGATAAACATGTGGGTAAAGACTCTCCCCTTAATATTAGCCGTGGTCTGAATAAATTATGGACCCAAGGCGGATTAATGTACCCAATGCCAATTCGATAAACTTTATCTATCTAGGGGTGATAATCACCCCTTTTTAAAAAGATTATTGGAAATATAAAAGGCTTATTAATATGAAAGATTCGCAGCGCGCTCCCAGTTCTCATATTTTGCTCAATAGCCGCCAAAAACGCGCGGTTATTTACCAAATCATTGCCCTTATGCTGGTTTTTTTTAGTGCATACTATTTCGCAACTAATATGTTTGAAAATATAGAAAAGAGAGGTATCAGCACAGGCTTTTCTTTTTTAAATAATATTGCCGGCTTTGGTATCAGCCAGTCGTTAATTACCTATAGTGACACCACTTCTACCTTCCTGGATGTGTTTTTTGTGGGTTTATTAAATACCTTACTGGTTTCCGTGATAGGTATTATTATCGCTTCCGTATTGGGTTTATTAATCGGTATTGGCCGTTTATCCCATAACTTTTTAATCTCAAAGATATCCTTGGTATATATAGAAACCTTTCGTAATATTCCTATCCTATTACAGATTCTGTTCTGGTATAACGTGGTACTCGCCGCGCTGCCGGGTCCACATAACAGCATGGCCTATCTGGAGTCTGTTTTTTTAAATAACCGCGGTTTGCTGCTGCCTAAACCTATTTTTGAATCAGGCAGTATCTACATACTTATCGCGTTTTTACTCGCCTGTGTCGCGGTGGTTTTTTTAGCTAAATGGGCTATCAAACGTCATGATTTAAGTGGCGAAACATTTCCCTTGGTGAAAGTCTCACTGGCTATTCTTATCTTATCGCCACTGCTGGTTTATTTTCTAAGCGGACAACCTGTTAGCGCAGCCTATCCCGTACTAAAAGGATTTAACTTTGCTGGCGGATTAACCATTCTCCCTGAATTTTTAGCCTTGATTTTTGCACTGAGTATCTATGCGGCAACCTATATCGCAGAAGCGGTACGCGCTGGTATTCAGTCGATTTCCAATGGACAAACCGAAGCGGCGCAATCGCTCGGACTAAAAAACAGTATTATTTTACGCAAAGTTATTTTGCCACAAGCGCTTCGCGTGATAATTCCCCCTGTTATCAACCAATATCTGAATCTGCTTAAAAACTCATCGCTGGCAACCGCTATCGGTTATCCCGAAATCGTTACCCTGTTCTCAGGAACCACCTTGAATCAAGTGGGTCAATCGGTAGAAATCATATTAATGACGATGGCTGTTTACTTAACATTTAGCATACTCATCTCGCTACTACTGAATTGGGTAAATGCAAGAATGGCAATTAAAGGAAGATAATATGGCAGTCTATACACTCAAAGAAGCACAATCAGCACCTTCTAGCAATAAGGGATTGATTTTCTGGTTACGGGAAAATCTATTTTCAGATATTAGCAATAGCTTCTTTACACTATTGGGTTGTTACTTTATCTATCTTGTCGTACCGCCACTCATTGATTGGATGATTATTGATGCGACTTGGACTGGCAGTAAAGAAGAGATAGTAAATGGTGGAGCAAGATGGATTTTTATCATAGAGAAATTTGATCAGTTCATGTATGGCTTTTATCCGGCGCACCTGCACTGGCGGCCAAACATGGTCGTATTGACCTGTATCGCTTTTGTGCTATCCATGAAATTCGTTAAAAACAGCAAGATTAAAATAGCCCTCATTTTACTCTTTCCTGTTGTCTGTTTCACACTGATAAGTGGAGGATGGTTTGGCCTGGAAGTAGTGGAAACTGAAAAATGGGGCGGATTAATGCTCACTATGATTGTCGCGGCTGTCGGGATCATCGCTTCTTTCCCGCTAGGTATTGTTTTAGCACTGGGGCGTCAATCGAACATGCCCATTGTCAAAACCATATCGGTCGGTTTTATCGAATTTATTCGCGGCGTGCCCTTAATTACTATCTTGTTTATGGCTTCCGTAGTGCTGCCGTTGTTTTTCCGTGACGGTATAGATTTTGATAAATTACTGCGTGCATTAATAGGTATCACCCTCTTTCAATCGGCTTATATTGCTGAAGTTATACGCGGCGGTCTGCAGGCGATCCCGAAAGGTCAGTATGAAGCGGCTGATTCATTAGGATTAGGTTATTGGCAGGGAATGATTTTGGTTATTTTGCCGCAGGCATTAAAAATATCTATTCCCAATATCGTCGGCTCTTTTATTGCCCTGTTTAAAGATACAACCCTAGTTTTAATCATTGGATTATTTGATGTGTTAGCTATGGTGACACTAACCACCAGTGATACAGACTGGTTAGGATTTGAAGTTGAAGGGTATGTATTTGTCACTCTTATTTACTGGGTTATCTGCTTCAGTATGTCGCAATACTCAAAATCTATTGAACGCAAATTTAATACAGAGCATTAATTGCAGTAATCAATAAATTGATGCTTATTTTTAAATGATGCCTGTTTAACATTATTAGTCAAAAAGGAAATTTCATGTCAGCAGAAGAAAGCATGATCACGATGCTAAAAGTGAATAAATGGTATGGGGATTTTCACGTACTCAAAGATATTAATTTAACCATTAAAAAAGGTGAGAAAGTGGTTATTTGTGGTCCGTCAGGATCGGGGAAATCAACCACTATCCGCTGCTTAAATGGTCTTGAACAATTCCAAAAAGGCACCATTACAATTAATGATACAGAGCTGACCGACGATCTCAAAGTGGTACGCCATATCCGCGCAGAGGTGGGCATGGTATTCCAACACTTCAACCTGTTTCCGCATCTTTCCGTGCTCGAAAATCTGCTTTTAGCACCTATCTGGGTACATAAAAAACCGCGTAAAGAAGCCATTAAAACAGCGATGTATTATCTGGAGCGGGTGAAAATTGCAGATCAGGCAAATAAATACCCGAATCAATTATCCGGTGGGCAGCAGCAACGGGTCGCCATTGCACGCTGCTTATGCATCAACCCTAATATTATGTTATTTGATGAGCCGACCTCGGCATTAGACCCGGAGATGGTTTCCGAGGTGCTTGATGTAATGGTCGAGCTTGCAGATGAAGGGATCACCATGATCTGTGTTACTCATGAGATGGGCTTTGCCAAAAAAGTCGCTGATCGTGTTATCTTTATGGATGCAGGTCAAATTATTGAAGAGAATGAACCGCAGCAGTTCTTTGATAATCCGCAGTCGGATCGCCTCAAAATGTTCTTAGAGCAGATTTTATCGCACTAAAATAATGACAAAGGGGTAACGTCTGCTCCTCGTTACCCCTTTGCTTTCTAGTTAAAATAATATTTGTACCCGAATTACTTAAATAAAAAATTAGCAACACACAGCAAATAGCCGCAATAATAAGGTTATGGATATCACACTATAATCCTATCATTTCCCCTGCATCAGAAATTTTTTATAATGACTCACATATTTACTGTCGTAAAATCACATTTATTGTTCATTTAACGGTCAATATTGTGAGATAACCCTTGCAAACGTTAACAATTTCATAACAAAGAAGAAGTTTCATATATGCTCCCTATGTTTGATTAATCAATAGAAAGTCACCTTTTTACTTTCTTTATATTGAAATTAATATCAATAACATAGACAAGGACATAAAAATGAAATTGACAAAAATTGCTCTATTACTAAGTGCCGCCACATTGCTACCTAATTTAGCATCAGCAGGCACACTTGAACAAGTAGTAAAAAAAGGTGCACTGAACTGTGGTGTGTCTACCGGTATTCCAGGCTTTTCAGCAACTGATTCAAAAGGTGCCTGGGAAGGTCTTGATGTTGATTTTTGCCGTTCAGTTGCCGCTGCTGTATTCGCTGATGCCGATGCCGTCAAATTTATCCCCCTAACCGCAAAAGAGCGTTTTACTGCGCTGCAAAGCGGCGAAATTGATGTTTTAGCCCGATCGTCCACTTGGACCTCATCACGTGACACCTCACTTGGACTCAATTTCACCGGTGTTAACTATTACGACGGACAAGGTTTCCTGGTCAATAAAAAACTGGGCGTCAGCTCGGCAAAAGAATTAAACGGGGCGACATTCTGTATTCAAGCGGGCACCACAACCGAGCTTAACTTAACCGATTATTTCAAAGCGAATGGCATGGAATATAAAGCGGTTACTTATGATACATCCGGTCAGACTATCGACGGCTTCAAAAAAGGACGCTGTGATGCAGTAACCTCTGACGCATCACAACTGTATGGCTTAAAGCTTAAAATGGACGATCCAAATTCAGTGATGGTTTTACCTGAAATCATCTCTAAAGAGCCTTTAGGGCCGGTCGTTCGTCAGGGAGATGATGATTGGTTTAATATTGTACGCTGGACTCTCTATGCAAGTTTAGAAGCCGAAGAGCTGGGTGTAACACAAGCCAATGTGGACATGCAACTTAAGTCTGAAAATCCGAGTATCAAGCGCTTGTTAGGTACAACAGGTACTGCAGGTAAAGATCTAGGGCTAAAAGCTGATTGGGCTTATAACATAATCAAGAAAGTGGGCAATTACTCAGAATCTTTTGATAAACATGTGGGTAAAGACTCACCACTTGGTATTGACCGTGGTCTGAATAAATTATGGACCCAAGGCGGGTTAATGTACTCAATGCCAATTCGATAAACTTTATCTATCAGGGGGGAATAACCCCCCCTTTTTAAAAGGATTATTGGAAATATAAAAGGCTTATTACTATGACAGACTCGCAACGCACTCCCCGTTCCTCTGTTTTTTTCAATAGCAGCCAAAAACGCGCGGTTATTTACCAAATCATTGCCCTTATGCTGGTTTTTTTTAGTGCATACTATTTCGCAACTAATATGTTTGAAAATATAGAAAAGAGAGGGATCAGCACAGGTTTTTCTTTTTTAAATAATATTGCCGGCTTTGGTATCAGCCAGTCGTTAATTACCTATAGTGACACCTCATCCACCTTTCTGGATGTGTTTTTTGTGGGTTTATTAAATACCTTACTGGTGTCCGTGATAGGTATTATTATCGCTTCCGTATTGGGTTTATTAATCGGTATTGGCCGTTTATCCCATAACTTTTTAATATCAAAGATATCACTGGTCTATATAGAAACCTTCCGTAATATCCCTATCCTATTACAGATTCTATTCTGGTATAACGTGGTACTCGCCGCGCTGCCGGGTCCACATAACAGCATGGCCTATCTGGACTCCATTTTTTTAAATAACCGTGGCTTGCTGTTACCTAAACCTATTTTTGAACCTGGCAGTCTCTCTATACTGATTGCTTTTTTACTCGCCTGTATTGCTGTGTTTTTTTTAACAAAATGGGCCAGTAAGCGCCATGATTCAAGTGGCGAAACATTCCCGCTCATTAGAGTGTCACTATCTATTCTTATCGTATCGCCTCTGCTGGTTTACTTTATAAGCGGGCAACCTGTTAGCGCTGTCTATCCAGTGCTAAAAGGATTTAACTTTGCGGGCGGATTAACCATTCTTCCTGAATTTTTAGCCTTGGTTTTTGCCCTGAGTATCTATGCGGCAACCTATATAGCCGAAGCGGTACGAGCTGGTATTCAGTCGATTCCCAATGGGCAAACCGAAGCGGCGCAGTCACTGGGACTAAAAAACAGCGTTATTCTACGCAAAGTTATTTTGCCACAAGCGCTACGGGTGATCATTCCTCCGGTTATCAACCAATATCTGAATCTGCTTAAAAACTCATCGCTGGCAACCGCTATCGGTTATCCCGAAATCGTTACTCTGTTCTCGGGCACCACCTTAAATCAAGTGGGTCAATCGGTAGAGATTATATTAATGACAATGGCTGTTTACTTAACATTTAGCATACTCATCTCGCTACTACTGAATTGGGTCAATGCAAGAATGGCAATTAAAGGAAGATAATATGGCAGTCTATGCACTCACAGAAGCTCAAGCAGCACCTTCAACCAATAAAGGATTACTTTTCTGGTTACGGATAAATCTATTTTCAGATCTTAGCAATAGCTTCTTTACACTATTGGGTTGTTACCTTATTTATCTTATCCTGCCGCCACTCATCGATTGGATGATTATTGATGCGACTTGGACCGGCACTAAAGAGGAAATAGTAAAAGGAGGAGCAAGATGGATTTTTATCATAGAGAAATTTGATCAGTTCATTTACGGATTTTATCCCGAAGCCGCGCATTGGCGCCCTAACCTTGTCGCATTTATTTGTGTCGCATTTGTACTGGCCATGAAATTCGTTGCCAATCTCAAGGTTAAAATAGTGTTGATACTGTTATTTCCCATCCTATGTTTCACACTGATCAGTGGTGGATGGTTCGGTCTTGAAGTAGTCGAGACTGAAAAATGGGGCGGACTGATGTTGACAATTCTGGTGGCAGCCGTTGGTATCATAGCTTCTTTCCCACTGGGTATTGTTTTAGCGCTGGGGCGTCAATCGAACATGCCCATTGTCAAAACCATATCGGTCGGTTTTATCGAATTTATTCGCGGCGTGCCCTTAATTACTATTTTATTTATGTCGTCAGTGGTGCTGCCGCTGTTTTTCAGTGATGGCATTGATTTTGATAAACTGCTGCGTGCACTTATTGGTATCACACTATTTCAATCAGCTTATATTGCTGAAGTTATACGTGGCGGTCTGCAGGCAATTCCGAAAGGTCAGTATGAAGCAGCGGATTCGTTAGGATTGGGTTATTGGCAGGGCATGATTTTAATCATTTTACCGCAGGCTTTAAAAATATCGATTCCCAACTTAGTCGGCTCTTTTATTGCCCTGTTTAAAGACACAACACTGGTTTTAATCATTGGATTATTTGATGTGTTAGCTATGGTGACACTGACCACCAGTGATACAGACTGGTTAGGATTTGAAGTTGAAGGGTATGTATTTGTCACTCTTATTTACTGGGTTATCTGCTTCAGTATGTCGCAATACTCAAAAT
>NZ_JBLIEK010000108.1:0-12088 GCF_047632995.1 Psychromonas sp. | reverse complement strand
TTCACCTGTTTGGCTATCTGGTTGACCATATTTCTGGGCGAGATCGGTTTTAATGAAGCCGATAAGTTGCGGGTTGCTTCTCCCCACAAAGGTATATTTTGCGCTGACAAAGCGATCTTCTCTTGTGTATGTTACCTCGAGTTCACTGCTCCCACGTATAACTGCCCCGGTAAAATAGGTATCCGACAAATTGTTAATATCTTCATCAATGGCGATTATTGTTTCTGTTTTTATCTGCTTTCGTAACGTCTGTCGATCGGTGCAGGCAATAAGGAGTGAAAATAGCTGGGTTGTTGCACTGTCAAAACAGCGTAATTGTTTAGACAATAGGTTATAACGCGCGATTGCCCACTCCTGTGTCGATTGTTGATAAAGCTTCAGCGCCTGTTGTAGATCCACCGCAATGCCTAAGCCATTTTCATACAGGTGGGCTAATCGTGCATGGGCTAAATTATAACCAAGTTGAGAAGCCTTTTGATAACGTTGTACCGCTTTTGCGGGATTTTTTGCTATTATATCCCGTCCTTTTTTATCAACAACACCCTGTTCATAAATAACACCGAGTCGATATAACGCTTGTGCATGATTCTGCAATGCGGCGCTATTGTACCAATCGATTGCCGTGTAAATATTTTGTTCTATGCCCGTGCCATTTTGGTACATAGTCCCGAGTTTGAATTGCGCTGCACTATTGCTTTTATTGGCCGCCTCTTTGTACCATTTTAATGCTTCTTGTAAATTGCTGTCACCCCCTTTTCCTAACTCGTAAAATTCAGCGAGTTTGTAAGCAGAAGGCGCATAATAGTTATTTGCTGATTTTAAGTAGAGAGATTTTGCTCGCCGATAATTTTGGGGAGAGCCCCTGCCATACTCATGCAAAAGGCCGAGATGATACTGGGCGAGGGCATCTCCCTGTGAGGCTGCTTTGTCATACCATATAATGGCCAAATTGTAATCTTGTTCAACACCTCTGCCTGACTGGTATATTTTCCCAAGATTAATTTGTGCTGTGAGGTGTCCTTGTGTTGCCGCTTTAGTAAACCAATGCAAACTTTCACTATCACTTTGTACAACGCCTAAGCCTTGCTGAAAATGTGTACCCAATTGGAATTGGGCGATCGCATCACCTTGGTTGGCCGCTTTTAAAAACCACTTTACCGCTTCTTGATGATTTAAAATAACCCCCGTACCTTTGTTATACATAGTAGCCAGTACGTATTGTGCTGCAGCGTCGCCTTTATCTGCCGCTTTTGTATACCAGTAGATAGCTTGCGTATAATTTTGTGTGACACCCTGACCGCTTTCATAGAGCCAGCCTAAGGTGTATTGCGCAGCGGGATCACCCGCCTCTGCCAATGGTTTCCATAGCTGCATCGCACGTTGATAATCACCCGCTTGTGCTGCCTCATACCCTTGGGTAAATTCAGAACTGGCGAAAACAAATTGACTGCATAACAGAGAGAGTCCGATTGACCAGCAAGATAATCTCGAAAAGTTTAGCATTGCGTAAATTTAATATCCTTATCAACAGCCAAATCTATAGTTAAGTGTAAAGCATTTTAAAAACGAAAAAAGAGAGCGCCATAGCGTATGTTAAACATTTGTGAATTAACTCACTGTTAAACAAATCTGGCGCTTTTCCTTTATTACATTTCTTTAATTAATAGGTGCTCATTCTTATATTGTCTTTGCTGGTGCTGCAACAAGTTAATACCTCCCCCTCACGATAATAAGCCAGTGGATCGTTTTTATATTCAACTTCTCCACTGTGTAGTTGGCATCGGCAGGCACCGCAGTAGCCGTCTCGGCAATGATATTCCACTGAAATTTCCTGCGCTTCCAAATTCTCAAGCAATGTTTTTTGGGTATCTAATGGATATTCAATACCGTTGACGGTTAATTTTAGTGACATGCGCGCCTATAACTCAAAACTGCTTAGATCTTCGCTATCCACTTTACTGTTGATTTGCCCCACTAAGTAAGAACTGATTTCCGTTTCTTGAGGTGCAACTTGTACGTTATCACTGACTAACCAGTGGTTAATCCACGGGATTGGATTGCTTTTCACATCAAAAGGCGCTTCGTAACCTATTGCCTGCATACGCTGGTTGCTAATATATTCAACATACTGGCATAAAATCTGCTCATTAAGGCCAATCATTGAGCCATCTTTGAACAGATATTTTGCCCACTCTTTTTCCTGCTCTGCCGCCTTCAGGAATATGTCACGGCCTTGCGAAAAACATTCAAGTGCAATTTCAGCCATTTCCGGATCATCTTTACCATCCGCCCAGAGGTTTAAGATCTGTTGGGTCGAATTTAGATGCAGGGCTTCATCACGGGCAATCAGTTTGATTATTTTAGCATTACCTTCGAGTAAATCGCGCTCGGCAAAAGCAAATGAACAGGCAAAAGAAACGTAAAAACGAATCGCTTCTAAGGCATTAATAGAGCAGATACATAAATACAGTTTTTTCTTTAAGGCGCGCAGTGAAAGCGGCTCTTTATCACCCTGTAGGTTAATATATTCAAGCGTACTCTGCTCCAAACCGTGCAGTTGAAAAAACTGAGTGGCATGGATCAGTGCATCATAATAGCCGGCAATATCAGATGCCCGTTTGCGGATCTCTTCATTACTGACAATATCTTCAAAGACCTCACCCGGATCGGTAAATAGATTACGCAGGATATGCGTGTAACTGCGGCTGTGAATTGTTTCTGAGAAAGACCAGGTTTCAATCCAGGTTTCAAGCTCTGGCAGTGAAACAATCGGCAGCAGGGCGATATTTGGGCTGCGGCCTTGAATTGAATCAAGCAGAGTCTGGTATTTCAAGTTTGAGATAAAAATATGCTGTTCATGATCCGGCAGGTTCATAAAATCGATACGATCCCGACTTACATCAATCTCTTCCGGGCGCCAGAAGAAACTTAGCTGCTTTTCGATTAATCTTTCAAATACTTCAAAGCGCTGTTGGTCATAACGTGCGACATTGACCGGATTACCAAAAAACATCGGTTCTTTCATTGCGTCATTGGGGATAAGTGAAAAAGTTGTATAAGCCATTTTGCATCTCCATGCTGAATTTATCTGCCTGAGGCTGCTCAAGAAAAGTATCAGGCAGCAGTAAAACTAAAAAGCCCGTTCAAAAAAGAGCGGGCAAAACGAAGACTCAGTAGTCAGTTATATTTTACATGCGCCGCCCGCACAGTCGTCATCTTCGATAACATTCTCATCGTCAGCACCGTCACGGGTATTATGGTAATACAATGTTTTAACGCCCATTTTATAAGCGACTAAGAGATCTTTTAAGAGGTTGGTCATTGGCACTCTGCCGTCATCAAAACGTTTTGGATCATAATTGGTATTAGCTGAAATAGCCTGATCGACAAATTTCTGCATAATACCGACCAGCTCTAAATACCCCTGGTTATTAGGAATGGTCCATAATAATTCGTAGTTGTCTTTATATTTATTAAATTCCGGTACCACCTGCTTTAAAATACCATCTTTGCTGGCTTTAATACTGATAAATCCACGCGGAGGCTCAATGCCGTTGGTCGCATTAGAGATCTGACTTGATGTTTCCGAGGGCATCAATGCAGATAATGTTGAGTTACGCAGACCATGTTTAACAATATCACTGCGCAATGTTTCCCAATCTAGGTGGTAGGGTTCATCACAAATCTCGTCTATTGATTTTTTATACGTATCCAGCGGTAAAATACCTTGCGAATAACGTGTTTCATTAAATTTAGGGCATGCACCGCGCTCGGCAGCAAGTTTATTGGACGCTTTTAAAAGGTAGAACTGGATCGCTTCAAAGGTTTTGTGGGTTAGATTATTGGCACTGCCATCTGAGTATTTAACACCATTTTTAGCCAAATAATAAGCATAGTTGATAACGCCTATCCCCAGTGTGCGACGTGCCATACTGCTGTTTTCTGCCGCTTTAATCGGATAATCCTGATAGTCCAGTAAGTTATCCAGTGCGCGAACGGTTAATTCAGCAAGCTCTTCTAATTCATCTAAAGATTCAATCGCCCCCAAGTTAAGTGCGGATAGGGTACAGAGTGCGATTTCACCCTCTTCATCCATAATATGTTCAAGCGGTTTAGTCGGCAGCGCAATTTCCAGACAGAGGTTACTCTGACGAATCGGTGCCACCTTGCTGTCAAACGGACTGTGCGTATTGCAGTGATCGACATTCTGGATATAGATACGGCCTGTACTGGCGCGCTCCTGCATCAATAAGGAGAACAGTTCAACTGCGGAAATTGATTGTTGGCGAATAGCTGGATCACCCTCATATAAAGTATATAAGCGCTCAAATTCGTCTTGATCTTCAAAGAAGGCATCGTATAACCCTGGTGTATCAGAGGGACTGAAGAGCGTGATTGATTTACTTTCAATTAAACGCTGATAAAACAATCGGCTTAACTGCACACCATAATCCAAATGGCGGACACGGTTTGAATCGATACCGCGGTTATTTTTTAGAACAAGTAAAGATTCAACTTCAAGATGCCAGATAGGATAAAAAACTGTTGCTGCACCGCCTCGTACACCGCCTTGAGAACATGATTTTACAGCGGTTTGAAAGTATTTGTAAAAGGGAATGCAACCGGTATGGAATGCCTCACCGCCACGTATGGAGCTGCCTAATGCGCGGATTCGACCTGCATTAATACCTATGCCGGCACGTTGCGATACATATTTTACAATAGAGCTGGCTGTTGCATTAATTGAATCTAAGCTATCGCCGGTTTCAATTAATACACATGAGCTAAATTGACGCGTTGGTGTACGAACGCCGGACATAATAGGCGTCGGCAGTGAAATCTTAAACTGCGATGCTGCATCATAAAAACGTTTAACGTAATCTAAACGTACCGATTTATCGTAATTTGAAAATAAGCAGGCAGACACCAAGAGATAAAGAAACTGTGCGCTTTCGTAAATTTCACCTGTTACCCGGTTTTGAATCAGGTATTTACCTTCCAGCTGTTTAACCGCGGCATAGGAGAAGTTTAAATCACGATCGTGAACGATGAATTTCTCCATCTCTTCAAATTCTTGCTTACTGTAGTCTTCAAGCAGATGAGGATCGTATTTGCCTTTAGAGCACATTTTACTGACATGTTCAAAAACACTGGGCGGCGTGAAACGTCGGTAAGCTTTTTTACGCAGGTGAAAGACGGCAAGATGCGCGGCTAGATATTGGTAATCTGGCGATTCTTCCGAAATAAGATCAGCGGCTGCTTTGATCATGGTTTCATGAATATCATCGGTACGAATGCCGTCATAAAATTGAATATGTGAATTTAACTCAACCTGTGAAACTGAAACGTTATTTAGCCCCTCCGCAGCCCAAGTAATGACGCGGTGAATTTTTTCGAGGTCGATATGTTCTTTTTTACCGTTACGTTTAGTGACAAACAGGTTTTTATTCATGCGGTTTACCTTCTTTCTGGCGGCAGTGATTTTACTTTAATAGATTTGATGGCTATAGAGTTAAAACACTACATCTTGTGCTTGATTTATTTGTGGGGCACAAGATAACGTTTTTATTATTTTTATCAAGTTAATATTTATGATCTTGAAATGGATTATTTGTGGAAAAATTGGTTATAAAAAAGCAGGTTAGTGCTGACTAACATTTACCTGTAAGTCAGCGCTGTTTTTTGTAAAATGCAATGCTTATTTGTAAAAAAGATTAAGTGGAAAAGTAAGGTTTGTTAAATAATAAAATAGTTGCATAATTTGAAGCCAGGTCATTTTTTGTACATTTATTTATGAGGTATTTATTTTTTATTGAAAGATCTGTTCAGACAACCCCTAACTCTAGTCGTCTATTTACTGGGTTGTGCAGATCACACAAAACAGAACAAGTTTGTAACTGCTCTGCCTGCTGCGATTTGAAAATTGATCTATGTCAGTGTATTTGTCTTTTTTATTGAGTTTTATCTAAAAATAGAGAAGTTAATGAGTTGTTAGTGCCGTTGATGACTAACATTAAATGAAAGTGCCTCAATGAATGCGCTTAGACTTGAAAACAGAAAGGGGGATATTATGAAATTACTTATGCAACCCAAATGCTATACCGATATTTGCCTGCATGGTAAGTGGTTTCATCATGATCACGGTGATACCAGTGCTTATATGCTCGGCTCTCGAGAGATTTTTGAATTAGGTATGATGCCGACCACAGATGAAGAGCTTGAAGCATGTCTTGAGCCCATTGCCATAAGCCAGCTTTTTGCTTGATAACCTTTAGTTTGATGTTAACCGGTGGTAAAAAAGCGCGAATCCTTTTCTAGTGCTCTATAGATAGAAATAAGCTGCGCTTTTTACACTTTAACGCTTCACGCAACGTAACATGTAATTGACATTGACATTATTGGTGATTACAAACTCACCGGACAGAATATTAAATTCTACTCCGCATAAGTCTATGCAATTTAACCTTGTTTTATCAATTGCGCTGAGCAGCTGTGATGGGCGAATAAATTTTTCATATTCATGTGTGCCTTTTGGCACCCATTTTAAAAGGTGCTCTGCCCCTAATACCATCATTAAATAGGCTTTAAAGGTTTTATTGATGGTCGAGAAATAAACCGTCCCACCTGGTTTTACCATATCGCAGCAGGCTTGAATAATAGCCGCAGGATCGGGAACATGCTCGAGCATCTCCATACAGGTGACCAGATCAAACTGTCCCGCATGCTGCAAAGCAAACTCCTCGGCCGTTATTTTTCGGTAATCAATGTCAGCTTGTGTTTCTAGGGCGTGTAAGCGTGCAATTTGCAGAGAAGCGTGTGCCATATCGATACCAATCACTTTTGCGCCTTGTTTGGCCATGCTTTCAGCGAGGATGCCGCCACCGCATCCGACATCAACAATTGATTTGCCAAATAAACCGTCAACGCCGCGTTCGATATAGGCAAGCCGAGTTGGATTGAGCATATGCAGCGGTTTGAAATCACCTTCTAAATCCCACCATTGTTCAGCCATTGCGGAAAATTTTTCAATCTCTTTCGGATCGACATTATTGGTTATTGAATTATTTTTTGCAGGCATACGCTTTACTCTATTATCTGAAGTCGTCGTATTATAACCCGATAATTTTAATAATAAATTCATTTTACGATCTGTTATCTCTGAGTGGCATATCGTTTTAAAACGTGGCATAAGCTGTTTTTTTGTATAGACTGCACATTATCCCATATTCAGGCGAACATTTGCTGTGAATGCGTTTATTCATGGCAGATTTATGCTAATATGCGCAACTCACTAAAATTCAGTCGATATTATAATAAATTAAGGATTTAGGTCTCTATGAGCGAATTTGCCTCTGACGTTTCTCCAATCAACATTGAAGATGAATTAAAGAACTCTTATCTTGATTACGCAATGAGCGTTATTGTTGGGCGAGCACTGCCTGATGTGCGCGATGGTCTTAAACCGGTTCACCGCCGTGTTTTATTTGCAATGAGTGTATTGCGCAATGACTGGAATAAACCTTACAAAAAATCAGCCCGTGTGGTTGGTGATGTAATAGGTAAATACCATCCTCATGGCGATACTGCGGTATACGATACGATAGTCCGTATGGCACAGTCATTCTCCTTACGCTATATGCTGATTGACGGACAAGGTAACTTCGGTTCTGTCGATGGTGACAGTGCGGCTGCGATGCGTTATACGGAAATCCGTATGGACAAAATAGCCCATGAGTTATTAGCCGATTTAGATAAGGATACCGTTGATTTTGTACCTAACTATGACGGTACCGAATATATTCCTGAAGTTATGCCAACAAAGATACCGAATCTATTAATTAATGGTTCATCAGGTATCGCTGTCGGTATGGCAACCAATATCCCACCGCATAACTTAGGTGAAGTGATAGATGGTTGTTTGGCCTTGATTGATAATTCCGATCTGACCATTACTGAATTGATTGAATATATTCCCGGTCCCGATTTCCCAACCGCCGCTATTATTAATGGGCGCAAAGGTATCATTGATGCTTACCATACGGGACGCGGTAAAGTAAAAATCCGTGCAAGAGCTGAAATCGAAGTTAATGACAAAACCGGGCGTGAGACAATTGTTGTTCATGAACTGCCTTACCAGGTTAATAAAGCACGTTTAATTGAAAAAATTGCGGATCTGGTAAAAGATAAAAAAATTGAAGGTATCAGTGCACTGCGTGATGAGTCAGATAAAGACGGCATGCGTATGGTAGTTGAAGTAAAACGTGGTGAAGTGGGTGAGGTGATTTTAAATAACCTTTATGCACAAACGCAGATGCAGGTTTCATTTGGTATTAATGCGGTTGCATTAGATCACGGTCAACCTAAACTGTTTAACCTAAAAGAGATGTTGGAAGCGTTCATTTTACATCGCCGTGAAGTAGTTACACGCCGTACTGTATTCGAACTGAAAAAAGCCAGAGACAGAGCGCATATCCTTGAAGGGTTAGCTATCTCACTGGCAAATATTGAGCCAATTATCAAATTGATTCGTAACTCTGCCACCCCTGGCGAGGCAAAAATCGAACTGCAATTGCAGGGTTGGGAGCTAGGTAATGTTGCGGCAATGCTTGAAGCCTCCGGTGTTGATGCGGCTCGCCCAGACGGTTTAGCGATTGAGTTTGGTGTGCGTGATAATCAATATTTCATGACTGAGATTCAGGCGCAGGCAATTCTTGATTTACGTCTCCATAAATTAACCGGTCTGGAGCATGAAAAAATATTAGGTGAATACAAAGAGCTGCTTGAAATTATCGCAGCCTTGGTATTTATCTTAGGAAACCCGGAACGTTTAATGGAAGTTATCCGTGAAGAGTTAATGGAAATTAGAGCAAATTATGCCGATCCGCGTCGCACCGAAATCATGGCCAGTGAAACCGATCTTTGCATCGAAGATCTGATCACCGAAGAAGATGTCGTCGTGACACTTTCCCATCAAGGTTACGTTAAATATCAGCCATTGACTGATTACGAAGCGCAACGACGTGGTGGTAAAGGTAAATCTGCAACTAAGATGAAAGATGAAGATTTCATCGAAAAACTATTAGTTGCCAGCACCCACGATACGATTTTATGTTTCTCTACGCGTGGCCGCTTATACTGGTTAAAAGTATTCCAGTTACCTGTTGCTTCACGTCAAGCGCGCGGTCGTCCAATTGTAAATATCTTACCGCTGGAAGAGGGTGAGCGTATTACTACGATTCTGCCTGTTCGTGAATATCAAGACGATAAATTTGTGTTTATGGCGACAGCCAACGGTACAGTTAAGAAAACAGCATTAAGTGCATACAGTCGTCCGCGTGCCAGTGGTCTGATTGCGATTAATTTGAATGAAGATAATGAGTTAATTGACGCGCAAATCACTGATGGTTCAAATGAGATCATGATCTTCTCTGATGCAGGTAAAGTAGTTCGCTTTAAAGAATCGGAAGAGATCTTAGCTGTTGATGAAGAGGGGGCACCCATCTTAGATGAGAATGGCAACCAGGAAATGAAGTTTAAAGGTGTACGTCCAATGGGCCGCACAGCAACTGGTGTTCGGGGTATTAAACTTAAAGATGGCGAGAAAGTTGTCTCTTTGATTGTGCCAAATGAAACGGGCCATATCTTAACCACCACTGAAAACGGTTACGGTAAACGTACACCACTTTCAGACTACTCGCCGAAGAGCCGTGCAACGCAAGGTGTTATCTCAATTAAAGTGAGTGAGCGTAATGGTAAAGTGGTAGGGGCGGTGCAAGTTGATGACAATGATGAAATCATGCTGATCACCAACAGAGGTACGCTGGTACGGACGCGTGTTGATGGGGTGTCAATCGTCGGCCGTAATACGCAGGGGGTTACCTTGATTCGTACTGCAGAAGATGAGAAAATTGTTGCCTTGCAGCGGATTGATGAAATTAAGGATGCGCCTGTTTATGAAGAGGAAGGTGAGGCTGTAGAGAGTGAGACAGTGTTACCGAGTGCAGAGGCCGCTGATGCAGTTGAAGACATTGCATCAGACGACACGTCATCTGAGCCCCAAGAATAAACAATTCAGACATTAAAATAAGCGGCTTTTGCCGCTTATTTTGTTTTAAGAGACGAACAATCATATGACTAAAATATTTAATTTTTGTGCAGGTCCCGCCATGCTACCTGAAGCGGTAATGCAACAAGCACAACAAGAATTTTGTAACTGGCAGGGAATGGGGGTTTCTGTTATGGAAGTCAGTCATCGCAGCCCTGAATTTGTCGCGATGGCGCTGCAGGCTGAGCAAGACCTGCGTGATTTGATGGAGATTCCTGATAATTACAAGGTGTTATTTTGTCATGGTGGTGGTCGTGGACAGTTTGCAGCTGTGCCATTAAATCTGCTTGATGATAAGTTAGATGCCGATTATCTGTTAACCGGGCAATGGTCTAAACATGCCGTTGCTGAAGCGAAAAAACATGCCCGTATTGCCGAAACGAATATCATCACGGAAACTGCCGCTGGAAAAGTGGCTGTGCAGCCCGGTGCTGATTGGAAAATTAATGCCGGCGCGGCTTATGTACATTACTGCCCGAATGAAACGATTGAGGGTATTGAGATTTTTGATATACCGGAAACCGGTGTTGTACCGCTGGTTGCTGATATGAGCTCGACAATTTTGTCGCGGCCTATCGATGTATCCAAATTTGGTGTTATCTATGCGGGCGCGCAAAAAAACATAGGCCCTTCGGGTTTGGCGATAGTCATTGTTCGCGATGATCTGCTGGGTAAAGCGCGTCAGGTAATTCCTTCTATTTTAGACTACAAAGTACAAGCTGATGCGGGCTCTATGTATAACACGCCGCCAACTTATGCCTGGTACTTGGCGGGATTAGTCTTTAAATGGCTTATCGATCAGGGCGGTCTGGTTGAAATGGAAAAGAAAAATATTGCCAAGGCAGCGCTTCTTTACAACTTTATCGATAACTCCAACTTTTATGCTAATAACGTTGATAATAGTGTACGCAGCCGCATGAATATCCCGTTTACATTGGCCGATGAAAGCTTAAATGATGCCTTTTTAATCGAGTCAAAAGCTGCCGGACTGTTGACACTTAAAGGTCATAAGTTAGTGGGGGGAATGCGTGCCAGCATCTACAATGCGATGCCGATTGAAGGTGTGCAGGCATTAGTTGACTTTATGTCTGATTTCGAGAAAAAAAAGCGTTAATTAGGAATAGCAGATGAGTTGTGATTTTTCAAAACTGGCTAATAGTGGCGTGCAAAAGCTGCGCCCTTATCAAGCAGGTAAACCCACTGATGAGCTAGAGCGTGAGCTTGGCATTAGCAATATTGTAAAACTGGCTTCTAATGAAAATCCATTGGGTTTAAGTGATTTAGTTAAAGTCGCTCTGCAAAAAGAGTTGCGTGAATTAACGCGCTATCCTGATGCCAATGGTTATTACCTCAAACAAGCACTGGCAACCAAATATGCAGTCAACTTAAATCAAGTGACCTTGGGCAATGGATCCAACGATCTGATTGAGTTGATTGCACGTGCATTTGTCAGTGAACAAGATGAAGTGATATTTTCGCAGTATGCTTTTGTGGTCTACCCCATGGTGACCCAAGCTATTGGTGCAAAAGCAGTCGTCGTTCCAGCTAAAGATTTCGGTCATGACTTAGATGCAATGGCCGCTGCCATTACCAGTAAGACCCGGCTTATTTTTATTGCCAATCCCAATAATCCAACCGGCACATTTTTAACACCAGCAGAGCTTAACGCCTTTTTATCTAAAGTACCTGAAAATGTGCTAGTGGTATTAGATGAAGCCTATTTTGAGTACGCCGATCCGGCGCTTCGCGGTAATGCGATAGCGTGGATTGACGCGTTCCCTAACCTGATTGTGTCACGCACTTTTTCAAAAGCTTATGGTTTAGCCGGGTTACGTGTTGGTTATGCTATTTCAAATCCGCAAATAGCTGATATTTTAAACCGAGTTCGTCAGCCCTTTAACTGTAATGCGTTAGCCCTTAAAGCTGCGGAAACTATTCTCCAGGATAAACAATATTTACAGGACGGCATCGCATTAAATAATG
>NZ_JBLIEK010000107.1:0-12552 GCF_047632995.1 Psychromonas sp. | reverse complement strand
TGGCCAGCTCTGCTGCCCGCTTATCCTTCTCTTCGTTTTGAAAGCCAAGCTCCTTGTTGGCAATGGCCAGCTCTGCTGCCCGTTTACCTTTCTCTTGGTTTTGAAAGGCAAGCTCCTTGTTGGCAATGGCCAGCTCTGCTGCCCGTTTATCCTTCTCTTCGTTTTGAAAGGCAAGCTCCTTGTTGGAAATGGCCAGCTCTGCTGCCCGTTTATCCTTCTCTTCGTTTTGAAAGGCAAGCTCCTTGTTGGCAATGGCCAGCTCTGCTGCCCGTTTACCTTTCTCTTCATTTTGAAAAACAATCTCCTTGTGGGCAATGGACAACTCTACTGCCCATTTAACCTTTTCTTCATTTTGAAAGGAAAATTCTGTGTTGGCTAATTCTGCTAGACTGAGCTTTATATTATCACTGATCATTGTAATACCTGCGTCGTCATCTTGTTTAGACTATGAAACAACTGCATAGCTACTATTTAGGCCCGGAATCACAAGAATAGCAACAAATAGCCACAAAACAATACGCAAACCACATAAAGATCAATAAATTATACCGGCCAGGGGTTTTTACAAGATTCACAAAATACCTTTATAGGTAAATAGCGCTTTTTTATATGTAAATAGCTGCTTCACCATCAAACCAACAGATAAATAGTGCAAAAGTTCTAACTTGCTTTGTGCCCTTTTCTATTGACACCTGCAATCAAGGAGAGCCATGCACTTGGAAAAATCCATAAGATCGACATTGTTTATTCCGTAAATAATTAAGCACCACAGCTAGCGAAATTTATTGATCAGAGATTGCGCAGTCTATTTATGAATACGTCGCCACTGGTCGTATGGCTCGGCTGAAAAACTAAAAGTGCATCGGATCTGTCTTAATCGCAAAAATACACTGAGTTGACGAATACGATCAACAATCCATTGCGTTGGGTTTGATCGGCTTTGTGGTGAGCAATATCTCGGCAACTTTATTGATGATGCCAATCTTTCCAAAATATGTACGGCTGAAGCCAGAGGAGACTAATATGACGGGTAAAGTATTCATAACCAAGGATTAAAACATGCTATGAAAGTGGCGATACTGCAAAGCAGTAGATGCCCTGAAATGGTAAACATGCAGGTAAAGCTATCTCATCTCAACTTTCTGGCGGAGAACAACAACGAGTGACTATCGCCCGTGGTTTGGTTAATCGCTCTCAGTCAATTAGTAACAGAGACAAAAAAGGTCATCATTAGACAACCTGCAAATAATTGGTATTACGTATTTTATGTGAGATCCCGCAGTAATTTTATTCCGAAATATAATAATGATTAAGCATGCTCACTTTCATTAATGTCATTGATAATGGTTTTTTTAATATCAGTAACATCCGACGGCGAAAAATCCATATGGTATTTCTTCTTGATCCCATAGTTTGTTAACGTGTAATGGTGTGTAGATTCTATATTATATCGTGAAAGACAATTTTCCACGCAATGCAAAGGACAACCATCTAATGATATTATTTTTCGGCCAGATTTTGCTTTTTTTACTAAAGATTTTACTCCACCACCTACCCCCGCTATACAAGACATCTCAGCCACTTGCTCACGGTCTAATTCAATGGCTACCTGGTTTGCCAGTTGAGCGATATTGGAGCAGCCCGAACATGAGTATATTAAGGGCAACTTATTGCTATAGTCTTGTTTCATAGAGAGATCCGATTTTAAAAATTAATTTGTGAGACCAGCACTTCATTAAGAGGCTAAAAATGGTATCAAGTTTACTAATCCTTTTTTTGAAACATAAGAATGTAATGATCTGGACATCCTGTAATATCGAAATTAATAACCTTGAACCCAGATTGTTGCACTTCATTTATTGCCATATCTGGAGACACACGAGCATGACTGCCTTTAAAATCAACAAATACTAATCGAGTATGACGTTTAACTTGTTGAAATAAATTACGCAGAAATGCACAACGATCATTTATAAATCGGTATGTATTCGCAACAAAAACCATATCTACATCAGGTGGAATACAAGGATCATCCATTACAGATTGAACAATACCTACATTATTAAAGCTATCGTGACTAAATCGATTTTTCAGATATATCACCATATTAGGCTCACAATCAATGGAGTAGACTTTCCCATTGGCAAGAGTCTGAGAAAAAATATTTGAAAAATATCCTGTCCCAGCACCGACATCAGCTATAACCATATCGGCCTTAAGTTGTAAATTTTGTATTATATAAGATGTTTTTTGCCATTCTTCTCGGTTTTCACCATCAAATATCTCTTTTAGTTTTTCGGGATCTGAAAAGCTGATTGCCATTGTTATTCTCTTAATAAGTGTAATTTTTGAAAAACAGAGTAACAAATTTATTGTCACCGATAACTGCTGTTTGTTGTCTGATTTAACCGTACTTCTTTATACTTCAGCCACCACAACTCTTCCTTTTCGTTATACGTTTTCCTGGGTAACCTTGGCCATCGCTAGAGAGTGTTCAAATTTACAATATACTCTCTGCGCTACATGAAGCTTGTAAATCTGTCGCTTCAAGTAGTTTGAGTATCAAGACTGTGTCTTTGGTGGCCGTATAGGAAATTATTTTTTATGATACATAGCTTGATCTGTTTTATCTTTATCGGACCAGAAATTAATATTGAACTGTGCATCAGGGCTTAGTTCAATGCGGTGCCAGTAGAGCGGAGGACTGGTAGCAAACTGCCCCGCTTTAATTACTACTTTAACCTCAGGCTCGGTTGCTTCGCTGTCTGCAAAACCAAAATAAGTTACCACGCCTTCCATAACAGCTAACTGCCCAAAAACGCCTTCTGCGGTGTTATGGTGGTTTAGTAACGCCTTGGGCACATTCTCATTGGTGAAAAAAGGGGTTGAACGTTGAATTGTCCAGTTTGCTGGAATACGTTGATGAGTCATAATTTTCTCCTAAATTTATAAGTTTGCAGGGCATTACTTAATAAGCCCTGATTATTTTCCAATTTTAAAGATTCGCAGGCAGCAATCTCAGCAGTGGGAAGGCATTTTTCATATGACCTTCTGTTACCACAAACCCCACCATCTCTTTCTTTTCGTTATACGCTTTTACCGAGCAACCTTGCCCATCGATATCAACCTGCCAGGAGGCAACATCGATAACAGTATCACCGCCCAATTGAATAGGCATTCGTGGTGTTTTCACTTTAACCAGCATTGCCGGCAGCTTTAAATCTGTTGGCTTATCTAGCAAAGTTTTAGCTAACGCATTGGCGCTTAGCAGAATCGGCTGAAGATAGGCCATCACCTTACCGTTAATTTCCGCGCAATCTCCCAGTGCATAGACATTGTTTGCCGATGTCTGCAATTGTTGATTAACCAGCAGTCCATTTTTAACTGCCAAACCGGATCTTTTTGCCAGCCCTATATTTGCCCTTAATCCCGCAGCAGAAATCACACAATCCACAAGGTGGGTATCGCCTGAACTCAGTATGGCAGAAATGGCTGATTCAGTTTTATTTAGCGAGTTAATGGTTCGACCTAATTCAAAAACAATGCCTGCTTCAACCATCTTTTTTTGTAATGCATTAGCAATCAGATCCGGCAGCATATTTGCCATCAGGGCTTTGCTGGGATCAACCACCACAACACTTTTACCGCTGCTGGCAAGATCCATCGCAATTTCAGTGCCGATAAGTCCGGCACCGATCACCAATATACGCTGTGCGCTTTGCAGCTCTAGCTGCGCGTTTTCAAACTCGCGCAGACTGTTTAAGGTGATCACATCGTCAATCGCATTACCCTGCATCGACGGAATATATGTTTTTGCGCCGGTGGCTAAAACAAGTTTGGCATAGGGATAGGCTACACCTTTAGCACAAACTTCCTGTTTATCAGTGTCGATGCTCTCCACCTCAGTGAAAGCGTGCAAAGTAATATTATTCTCAACAGAAAATGCCAGTCCGGACATACGGATCAGATCCGCGCTGCTCTGCTGATTACTAAAGACATGGCTGAGATCGGGTTTATTGTAATCGTGACCTTCGTCGAGGGTAAAAACCGTGATTTCCTGATTTTTATCCGTACGCCGGATGGTCTTAATTAATTGGTAAGCGCCAAAACCGCTACCAATAATAATAACGGGTAGACTCATGAGACTTTCCTGTCTTCAGTCGGGACAAAAACATCTTTGCCCAGCGCACATTCCGGACATAAGAAAGTATCAGGCAGTTCATCCCATGGCGTACCCGGCTCAACGTCTTGATCAGGCTCGCCGGTTGCAGGTTCATAGATCCAATTGCAGACAGTGCATAACATGTTTTGTGAATCACTGAATTGACGATCACTGTCTACTGATTCGCTTACGGGTCCCGCACTGATTGGATTCGGAGTTTGCACAACCTGTGCAACTTTGGCCGATGAAATGGATTTAATCTTGCTCAGATCTTGCAACGCCCAGTTTTTTGCTACTTGGCGACCATGCTCTCGACATTCACGCATCGCTTTACCATCGGGTTTCCATTTTGTTTTTAAACCAACTATCGTTTCAAAACCGGCATCGGTAAGGCGGGTATGGATGCGATCTACAGCGCCGCCGTTCCAGCCATAACTGCCAAAAGCACCGGCTTTTTTATCCTTAAATCGTAGCCCGGAGATCTCTTCTAGCATCGCCGCAATCTGCGGCATCATTACATTATTCATGCTTGGCGATCCCACCAAGATCCCTTTAGAACGAAAAACATTGGTTAAAATTTCATTTTTATCCTGACGGGAAACGTTAAACACTTTAACTGCAACAACAGGATCGACATCATGGATCCCCTGTGCAATCGCATCAGCCATCATGCGCGTATTATTAGACATTGAATCATAGAAAATGGTAATGCGATCTTCCTGATAACTATCAGCCCACTGTAAATACTGATGAATAATCTGCGTCGGATCATCACGCCAAACTACGCCATGAGAGGTCGCTATCATATCAACTGGCAGGTTAAAGCTAAGCACCTCCTTAATTTTAGCGATCACCAGTGCACTAAAAGGAGTTAAAATATTGGCGTAATAACGTAAACTTTGCTCATGTAACTCATTCTGATCAACCTCATCATTAAACAGGTGTTCGTCACAGTAATGCTGGCCAAATGCATCATTACTGAACAATACTGCATCATCAGTCAAGTAGGTCATCATACTATCAGGCCAGTGCAACATCGGCGCTTCAACAAAAATAAGCTGTTTACCATTACCAATATCAAGCGTATCACCGGTTTTAACCACATTAAAATTCCACTCCGGATGGTGATGCAACCCGGTAATAGAATCAATGGCATTTTCGGTGCAATAGATAGGCGTATTAGGAATTTTAGCCATTAATGCCGGCAATGCACCAGAGTGATCCTCTTCTGCATGATTTATAACGATAAAATCAATCTTATCCAGATCAATTTCCATCTCAAGATTTTGAATAAACTGTAAACTGAAACGATGGTCAACGGTGTCAATGAGCACATTTTTTTCTTCTCGAATAAGGTAACTATTGTAACTGGTGCCTTTGGTTAATTTAAATTCCGTACCGTGAAAATTTTCTACTTCCCAGTCACGTTGACCAACCCAATGAATATTATTTTTAATGTGAATTGTCATATTTACACCTGAATTATTTAAAAAAGAATTAAAAGTTAATTACTACAACTGCAGGTCACGTGCCAAGTTTTAAAGCATTGATTTTAAATGACTTTAATTTAAAACCTGTTGTTTGGTGTCATTATGACAACTATTAATCTGTGTCAATTTAACAATGCAAATGTCATAATGACAACAAGTGATAATTTTAAAAAGCAGATAATAATATGAATAATAAACATCAGGCATTAACACAATTAGCCATTGATCTGACCAATAGTGTCTCCAGTCAGGATAGATTTGAGCGCCTGCTTTCTATTATCCGCAAGCTGTTTAAGTGTGATGCATCGGCACTGTTAGCTTTTCAAGAGCAACAATTTTCCCCACTGGCTATCAATGGACTTTATGACGAGGTATTAGGACGTCGTTTCAATATTCAAGAGCATCCCAGATTAGAGGCGATCGCCAGAGCCGGCGATATTGTACGTTTTCCGGCAGACAGTAAATTACCCGATCCCTATGACGGACTTATTGTGAATCATAAGGGAGAACTAAATGTGCACTCCTGTATTGGCTTACCACTGCTTGCTAACGATAGTCTAATTGGTGCACTGACTATTGATGCATTCGATCCCCATCAATTTGCAACATTCACTAATCAAGATCTGCGTATTATTAGTGCCCTTGCAGCAGCAAGTTTGCATACCTCACTGTTAATGGAAAAACTGGAAAACCAGGCGGGCATGTTTAGCAATATTGATCCGCGTGATGCTTTTGTGCAGCAACCAACCGAGATGATCGGGCATTCTCAGGGCATCTTAGATCTGCAGTCACAGATTAAAGCGGTCGCAGATACCGAACTATCGGTACTGATCACGGGTGAAACAGGTGTCGGCAAAGAGCTGGTCGCTTCATCACTCCATGCGCAGTCCGCGCGCTGCAAAAACAGCTTAATCTATTTAAATTGTGCGGCATTACCGGAGTCGGTGGCAGAAAGTGAGCTATTCGGACATGTAAAAGGTGCATTTACCGGCGCAATAAGCGATCGTAAGGGCAAGTTTGAGCTGGCCAATAACAGTACATTATTTTTAGATGAAGTTGGCGAACTGCCACTCTCTCTACAAGCCAAACTATTACGTGCTTTACAATATGGCGATATACAAAGGGTCGGTGATGAGCAAAGTTTAAAAGTGAATACCCGTATTGTCGCGGCAACCAACCGAGCCTTGCATGAAGAGGTAAAAGCGGGACGTTTTCGCGCCGATCTCTACCATAGATTAAATGTGTTTCCTGTGCATGTCCCGCCGCTAAGAGAGAGGGGCAATGACGTGGTTTTATTATCGGGATTTTTTGCCGAGCGCTGTCGGGGGAAACTGGGTTTTGCAAACTTATCGATTGATCCCGCCGCCATTAATATTATCCAGAATTATCCTTGGCCTGGTAATGTGCGTGAATTAGAGCATGCTATTAATCGTGCTGCGGTAATTGCCAAATCACAAACAACCGGCTCCTATCTGCGCTTAAAACCTAGCCATTTCCAGCTCAGCAGTGAGAATATGCCACAACTAGAAATCCCCCAAGAAATAGAACAATTACAGAATAATCAAGACAGAAAAGATGCAGGACTCCGTGAGGCCACTAATGATTTTCAAGCGGCAATGATTAAGCAAGTATTTAAAGAAAACAATAATAATTGGGCGTCAACAGCAAGACTGCTTAAAATTGATACCGGTAATCTACACCGTTTGGCGAAAAGACTTAATTTAAAGTAAATCTGATCATACTGTTTTTTATTTATACCTAAATGACTTGAAGATGCGGGGATTAGCATCCTATATCAGCGTCTTTTAACAATGAAAATGATCGTTTCGTTTCTTTATGTAATCAGCAAATAAATTGTTTGCCTTGAGCGAAAACTAACACAAATGGAGAATCTTAACAGGCAGAAAGTACTAACCGCTTTGTGCCCTTTCCACCTCAAAAAACTAACCCGCTTTCGGGAAAAAACGAGCATAAATACCCTTCTAGCCAAGATAAAGCTAGTTGCTAACGCCCGAAAACGACGTATAAAAAAATTGATTACCAAAAAAGACAAAAAAAAAGATCCTCCCCTTAACCGCTAATAGGTTTCCCCTGATTTTAATTCACGATTTTATCTAGAGTTTTGCGTCACCTTGCAGGTAATATTTAGCCATGTACCAATTCATTATATAAATTAGATGGTTAACAATGGATTTAAAAATGAGATAGATGGCACCATAATCCCCACCTAAAATCACGTTTCCGTTAGAATAAAAGAGAAGTTGTTGATTGTATTATGATTGGGAGATATTGTGATAATTAATTTAAATAAGATAGGTATCGCCACATTTCGTGATCAGTGATTCCTATAAAGCTGTTAGGGTTTCAATATGATTGTATTACTAAATGGCTCTATAAATTCAGGCAAAACAACAGTCGCAGAATCAATTGTTGAGCGCTCAATTAATTTTGCTCATATTGAAGTTGACGCGTTGAGAGATTTCGTAAGATGGATGCCTCTCGAAGAAACGATTGAACTCAACATTAAAAATGCAATTGCTGTAGCAAAGAATTTTCATGAGAACGATATAAATTCAGTCATTTCGTATCCATTAAGCGAAGATAATTTTAATTATATAAATGAGCTATTACTTGATTCTTCTATAGAAGTACACGCAGTGGCTCTTTACCCCGGCATAGATAAGCTAAGAACAAACAGGGGAATGAGAGAGCTTACTGAATGGGAAGTCCGGCGAGTTGATGAACTTCATGAAATGGGGTTAAGCAGGCCATGTTTTGGAACTGTTATTGATAACTCAGAACAAACTATAGAAGAAACAACTGATAGTGTTTTACAAATCGTGGGTATGAAAAAAACCTAACAAATTGCTGCACGCAGACTCGATACAGTTGTCGCGGTTTTTGCTAAAAGAAAAGACAGCACCAACTTACTCGCCGGTGAGCAAGGCGTTATGGTGCATAAGGAAACAGTGTGAATATCATTAAAGGTGACTTGATAAAATTAGCTATTGAAGGACAATTTGATGTCATCATTCATGGTTGTAATTGTTTCTGTACAATGGGAGCTGGTATAGCTAAAGCAATTAAATCGGAATTCCCTGAAGCATATCAGGTTGACTTAAAATCGGGTTATGGAAATCGAGAAAAGCTTGGATCTTATTCAAGTGTTACGGTTAATAAGAACGGTAGAGAAATAACAGTTATTAACGCCTATACACAGTTTCATTGGCGTGGGAGAGGTATTAAAGTTGACTATGATGCACTTAAAAGTGTGTTTCAACTTGTTAAAAAAAACTATGCTGGTAAGCGAATTGGTTATCCGTTAATAGGGGCTGGCTTAGCTGGCGGTGATTGGAATGTAATATCTCAGATTGTCGACAATGAATTAGAGAATGAAAATCATGCATTGGTGCAATACGCACCATACAAGGCAATTAAATCGGACGCATAACGGTTGTCGCGGTTTTTGCTAAAAACAAAAGCCAGCAAAAACATCGCCAATCTACGCGCCGTTTATTGCAGGCGTTAGGTAACAAAGGAGATATTATGAATTCAAAAGACTTAATTGAAAATATCGATAAAATAGAAGAGTCTCATACATATCAATCTGGCTTTAAAGGTGTAATTGATGAATCAGGTAAAGCTTTGACAACCATAGGTCAAGCTGTAAATACTGTATTACTACCAGTTCATGGCATGATTTGGGGAGGCGATAAGATAAAAAACTGGCTGAATGAACGTATTGCAAAAAAATTAGAATTAGTACCTATTGGAAATGTTATTTCACCAAATCCGCATATTGCAGGGCCAGCAATAGAAGCGCTTAGATTTACCGCTCAAGAAGAAGATCTTCGTGAAATGTTTGCTAGCTTATTAGCCAATTCGATTAATTCAGAAACAAGCGGTAATGTACACCCTGCTTTTGTTGATATTATTAAATCAATGAATAAAAATGATGCCATTACTTTACGTGAATTAGCAAGTGAGTCAGCTATTGCAATAATAGATATTGGTATAATAAATTCTAAGAATTCCTCGATTAATTATGTGGCAAGAAATGTATCTCTACTAGGTAAGTCAGAAAATTCAGATCAACTTTGGTGTTCAATACGTTCAATAGAAAATATTGAGAGAATGGGCCTTTGCACAGTTATCAAATCGGCGGCACTATCTGATGAAAATTTATATATAAAAATTGAAGAAGACGAAGTTATAAAAGAAATTATCGAACATCATTCCGTTAATAAAAGTTTCTCTCCACGAATAGATAAAGGTGCTTTGGAAATAACTCAATTTGGGAAAATGTTTGTGCATCATGCATTACTTAACAAATTGCTGCATTCGGATAAGATACAGTTGTCGCGGTGAGCAAGGCGTTAGCTGCCTACGTCTGGCATGGAGTATAATTAAAAGTGATTGAAAAGTATGAAAATGAGCTTTTAGCATTCGCTCAAAAAGAAATGAGTCAAGATCCCGCTCACGATATTAATCATGTGTTGCGTGTTGTAAAAACAGCAAAGGATTTATGTCATCAAGAAAAAGGTAAATTGAAAATCGTTTTGCCAGCCGCTTACCTCCATGATTGTTTTTCCTTTGCAAAAAATCATCCAGATAGAGCACATAGCTCGAAAATAGCGGCAGATAAGGCGATTGAATTTCTAAAATTAATTGGCTATCCAAGTGCATACCTAGATGATATTCACCATGCCATCACGGCACATAGCTATAGTGCAAATATTAAACCTCGGACATTAGAGGGGGAAATAGTTCAAGATGCAGATCGACTCGATTCTTTAGGTGCAATTGGTATAACACGATGTTTGCAAGTTGGCGCCTCTCTTGAAATGCCTCTATATAGTAATTGTGATACATTTTGCAAGCAACGCTTACCTGATGACCGTAACTATACGATTGATCATTTCTATGTAAAGTTGTTTAGCCTTGCCGATAAGATGAATACAGAATCAGCAAGAATAGAGGGGAGGCATCGAACCAAATTCATGCGAGAATATCTGCAGCAGTTAAAAACAGAAGTATAAATACAACTAACAAGTCAAAGTACCGGACGATGATCTTCCCCCGCTTTAACGGACACCTAAATCTAATTAAAGATTAAGTCTTTACGCTCGCTTTTGGAGAAACCGAGCGTAAATAACTAAAAGATTCCAAGTCGCTTTGTCCCATTCAGAGTTAGAAGATTGAGTCACGAACGCTTCCAAAGCGTGCCAGAAACTTACTAAAATATGACCAAAATTACTCAGCCACAGCAACGATAATATGTGGCACTGTGGAAAATCACTTTGTTAGCGATTCTACAAAACTAGGTAGGTCTTCCGTTTTATAACAGGCATCGTGTTTATCAATATCACTTCTGTTAACTAAAACAGTACGCATTCCTAAGGCTTTTGCAGTGGAAATGTTTGATATCTGATCATCGTAAAAAGCAGCATCAGAGGCTTCAAAACCAAAGTGTTGGCAAATAGTATTAAATGCATGTGGATCAGGCTTCATTTTGTAACCGGTCAGCTCTACACTAAAAATACCATCAAAACAGTCATATAAATCAATATGTTTTAAGACTCTTGTCGCATAAGGCAGTGGCGAGTTGGTAAACACATAACGTGATTTTTTAAATGCATGTAATGCGTTTTTAAGCTTTGTTGCTTTTTCAACCTTATCTAAATTAACCTGATGAGAGAACTCAGAAAATTTATTAAGATCGACACTTGGATAATGTAATTGAATCCCTCTTATCGTACCACCATAACGTTGATAATAGCTGTTACACAGCTGATTAGATTCTTCAATGGAAATAGCTAGCTCATTGCTAATAAAACTGCGCATTCTAGGGGCTATTTGCTCTAAAATAGCATTTTTAGGGGGATACAAAGTATTATCAAGGTCAAATAGATGGACATCACGCTCTAATAATGGGGTCAAAGGATTGCCTCTTTGTTTATCGGTAAATTGGATACTATCACTATTTCTTTCAAAAGCTCAAGGTAGTGAAATGACAGTTATTGTCATTCGTTGAGGGCGTAATAATAATATTTTCTATCTCGCTTTACGCCTTATAGCCTGTTAACTTGCGCCATGAATTTGTGACACTGCTTAGCTTCTGTTAATTGTAATATCAGAGATATACCCGCGTTCAGTACTTGTCAGCGCATGCTTCAGCATAGTTGCCGCCTCTTCCGCGGGCATAAACGTTGAAGTATCCTGGTCTGCGCCGCTGGTTTTCCAAAAATCAGTCGCCATCCCGCCGGGGTAAACCGCGATAAGTTTCATTGAACAGCCCTTCAACTCAAGGCGAACAGACTCAACCAGCCCCCGTACAGCCCATTTGACCGCGCAATAGGTAGATTCACCGGCTTTAGCCGCCTGCGCCGCGGTCGACATGACAATCACGACATTGACTTTATGGTTCCGATAGCGCCTAACTAACTCACGTAATAAAAAAATCGTTGCTGTCAGGTTATTCTCAATAAGACTATTAATTTCGTCCGGCGCCTGCTCTTCGATCGGGCCAAAATACCCACTCCCCGCACAATGAATAACAGTATCCGGAATTTGCTGCAAAGAATCCAGCAAAGCCGAAACTGAAACAGGATCACAAAGTTCGGCTGGCTTTACCTGCACCTTTCCCTGCATTTTTCCAGCGACCTGTGCAAGGCGCTGCTTACTGCGTCCGGTAATCGATAGCTGTATTCCATCGGCGTTATAAAGACTAGCCAGAGCAGCACCCAAACCGCTACTGGCGCCTGTAATTAAAATCATAAAATTCCTTTAATAAAAGATAACATGCTGATGCAGATGACTCTGATTAAGTCTGCTTTTTACTTATAAGTGGACTGAAGCCTGAAGAATCCCCACAGGAAACTAGGGTAAGCGCTTGATATT
>NZ_JBLIEK010000106.1:0-13049 GCF_047632995.1 Psychromonas sp. | reverse complement strand
AGAAAGCACGCTGACGGTATCATTATCGGTGATAGTACCGGTGGCAGCGACACCGCCGACGGTCAGATCATAGAACTCACTCTCTTCATCAATGGCATCATCAACGGTCGGTGTAGTAATAGTGAAACTAACGACATTAACGGGCACGGTGATAAAGCCGTCTGCGTAGGTCACACCGTCACTGAACAGAGGCACGCCGTAGTCCGCATCTTCGGTGGTGTTATTGACCAGCGTAAAGGCGTACTCTTTGGCACTGTCCGCTACGCCGCTCAAGGTCACGGTATGAATTAAATTCGTGCCCTCTTCTGCTGTATCAGATGTAACGGAGAGGACGCTGACGGTATCATTATCGATAATGGTACCTGTTGCGTTTACACCACCGACTTCCAGACTATAGGACTCATCTTCTTCATCCACTAAATCCGGAACCGTTGGGGTGGTCACGGTAAATTCGCTGACACCGGCGGGCACTGTGATATGCCCAGCGGCATAGGCCACGCCATCACTAAATAGTGGCGCACCGTAATCATCCGGCTCAGTGCTGATATCGGTGAGGTTAAAGCTGTATTCTTTCGCGCTATCGGCAATACCACTGAGAGTCACGGTATGGATTAAATTCGAGCCCTCTTCTTGTATATCGGATGTCACTGATAATACAATTGGTGCACTTTGAGCATCAACAATAATAGTCGTTGCTTGTGCGTTATCTAAATCGATAACAGAGCTATCACTGTTAGTTCCGGTTACAGTCACAGTTAAATTCTCGGCACCTTCATAAATGCCATCATCAATAGTGGCAATATTTAAAGGCACGGAGAGCGCGCCTGCAGGAATGGTGACCGTATGGCTAGCGGGATCTACAAAATCATTCCCGTCGACTTCACCACCAATAGTAAAGGTTACCGTCACAGGTATTGAGGTTGCATAATCTAACAAAACCATAAACTCGGCATTACTGCCTTCTTGTGTATGACTGCTGAGCGCGACTATCGAAACGTTTGGAGGAATTTGTCCTTCATTAATATCAACGATCTCATTGCTAATCTCTGACAGCCCGATTCCCTCTGTTTGGAAATAGGAACTGGCTAATGTTTCACTGCCATCTCTGGCTAGAGTTACTGCTGAAAACTCGCCGTCACGGCTATCATCTCCGGCGGCGGTTTCAATCTCTTCAATTGCCTCACCAGAATCAATAGCGGCTTCAATTGCAGCCTGAATTGCTGCTATTTCTTGTAAACTGACTAGATCTGCATCAGTTACATTTTGCTCAACACCACCAGGGGCCTCCACATTAATATTATTTACATCAGCAGGAGCCTTTTTATCAGCTGTAGCTGACATTAATTCGGCATCTGTTGATGGGTTTTCAACAGGGCTATTTTCATCAACTTGTACGTTAGGCTGATTTTTAACAAAGTCATCGTTACTCATAATAAGCTCCCCATTAATCACCGGAAAAGCATAATCTCCAAAATATTAAGCAAGCAAATATTGACGGAGAAACCAATACGCTACTGAAAATTAGTTTTACTAAGCTAATTTCATGCGTAGAGAATGACTTTTTTAACCAACTTAAATCTGTATAAAAATGAATAAATCTACACTGTGGTTGCTTATTTATAAGTCTTACACCAAATAAAAAGATCATTCTTCACCTATAAGTAAAGACGTATATTGTGAAGTGTCAATGATTTTATCTATTTAACGCTTGCTTTTTTATATTATTTATCTATAAGAATATTTCTTTCAATTGACACTGAATATATAAGACATTAACGCCTTGTTTTTTAATGTTTTATATTTTTAAATATAGTGGATTTAAGTACTGAAGAATAGTTGTTAGCTATATAGTGGGGTAATAAAAGAACAAAAAAAGCAGATGTCGACTGCACCTGCTTTCAATATGTCGGATGCAAATACTAAATATCGACAGGCGGAGCAATGTATCCTTGATAGCCTTCTGCACGCAGTGGTTTTACCGTTTGCAAATGCACTTCATCCTCAATCCCAGTGATAATCACTTTAATATCTAACCCGCGAGCGATATTAACGAGCGCACGGCAAAGTTCTAAATTCTGTTGATTATCTTCTTGTTCTTCACTGTTATAACAGGATAAAGAAAGATCCAGTTTGATATAGTAAGGCCTAAGTTGCTGTAAATAATCTAACGAGCCCATCTGTCTGCCACAGTTATCAACGCCGAACTGTGCACCGCCCTTTTTGATGATCGCACATAACTTGCTGCAAGCTTCTAAATTCTTGGTGATCCCTGATTCTGGTATTTCAAAGTGCAGCTTTTCCGGATTGGGAATGTTTTTTAAATATAACGCTAGCCAGCTATGAAATTCATGATCCAACAAACTCTCGCGCGCTAAATTGATAGCTATTGGCTCACTGCTGGCATTAAGAATATTATTCTCAACAATGCTTTCAAGTAAACAACGATCCAGCTTATGCCCTAATGACAAACGTTCAATATAAGGCATGAAATGCCCGGCACGCACTATTTTATTATCCATTTTCAGTTGACAATAGATCTCATGCTGCATTACGGCCCCAGTTTCAGTGCTATGCACAGGTTGCCATTGAAATGAAAACTGATTCTTATTGATGGCATTTGTTAAACGAGTACGCCACTCTTCGCGGTTGTAATCTTGCTGAGTATCGACATAAAACCAGTTACTTACTTTGTTTTCATTGAGCGCTTTTTGCAGCGCATTATCAGCTTGTGCTAATAAATCCGCACGAGTGACTTCACCGGTACGCTCACTGATACCAATTGCAAAATTGCTGTTGGGCGTACACCCCGCTTTTAACATTTCTTGATTGATTAAACGAATTAACGACTGTAAATATTCTGTTATTTGTTTACGATCCGCATTAGTGACGAGGAAGGCAAACTCTGTATTTGAAATCCTTGCAATAATATTTTCGCTACTTTTAGGTAAGTTTTCCTGAAGCATATTGGCAAGTATGTTAATTGTTTGATCACGAACTTGATAACCAAATTTACTATGAATCTCTTCTAACCAGTCTAGTTTTGCTAATAACAGCCCACCAAAACCAGGTTCATCTAACCAACTATTTAACTGCCCCGTTAAATACAGGCGATTGGGAAGTTGTGACACGGGATCAGTAAATTTATCGTGTTTTAGGGTGTTAACTTCCTCATCAAGGGCATTAAAAACAAGCTTTAATTGCCCGGACATAGAGTTAATGGCGCCAACAACATCTTTTAATTCTGTCGTCGTCGGCAATGGCATATCGGGTTTGAATTTACGCAGTGCTATTTCCTGCGCGTGAACAGCGACTTCATTTAGCGGTTTGAGAATTACTTTTAAACGAATACGCATTAAAAAGAGGGATAATAGGAAAAGAGCAGAAAGCACCATCGCCGTATCATTCATAATTCGCCATAATTCACGGTAACCAATCGCTGGATTTGATTCTATTTTCAGTGTTGCTAACTGTAACCAGCCTGATGTGATGATCGTCTCTTGGCTCTGCGCTTTAAATAGTTCTAAATCAACAAACCATTGCGGAACATCATCAATAACAACCGGATTATCCCAAACTTGCTGTTTGTGATCGGCCATCCATGTGAGCTCAACTCTGCGGTAAAAACCGCCTTCAAAAATAACGTTAACTAACGTTTCAACGGTTACCTCATCCCCTGTTTCTAAATGCGGTTTTAACATTAAACTTAAAGAGGTGCTGGTATTATTTAGATCAGATGCCATCTGATTGTTCATAAATTCTTTTGTTTCAGTAAACTGGAAGTAGATCAAACTGGACATTACCAGTAAAAACAGTCCGAATAACAGTGAATTTATCTGATTAAAAAGGGTCATTTATCAATTACTCCATGCTCAATTTTGGCTGTCTCATTTTTGAGATACCCATGCGTTGATTTAAATTAGTCCAGCGTTTAATACGTTGTGATTTTCCTGCAACTACACCCTGCCCTTTTTCTTTATTGAGCCAAAGTTGTTTACCATTAAAACTATATACGGGTATTAAATCTTGACGCTGGGAGGCGGGTTTAATGAGACCATCAAGATTATCAAGGATCAGTGGCACTGAGCTAGGGGATTCATAATAAGCCACGACCATGTGATATTGATTAAGTCTAACTGCCTTTACCATGGTGATACGCATCTTTTTATCGGGAATACCCAGTTCAAGTAAAGTAAAATACTTGGCAATGGCAAAGTCTTCACAATCACCACCGTTAACACCGATAAACTCGAGCGGTGTCGCCCAGTAGTTTTTGTCACCCCAAAGTTTAATATCATCAATAAAACGCAGCATATTAAAAAATCGATTAACATTCTCCAGCTTCTCTGAATCCATTAAATTATAAGATTTTTCCATCACATTAAACCAAGCATGACCTCTTTTGGCCGCGCGCTCACCATAATTACTGTAAAGCGCATTAATAATTTCAGGCTTATCTAACTGGCTTGGAGATTTAGCATAAATCAGAGTCGCACCTATCAGCAGTATTAAACTGCTAAATAGGTACAACCACATTTTATAACGCCTAATATTCATGGTAAGGAATACTACTCTATACGCTCGTCAACACTATAAATAGTCCACTTCATATTAGTAAATGACTTCTCACTTGAAAGTTCAGCAACAATACGACGATTACGCGCGTGAATGTATTCATCATCCCCTTCTAAGAGTAGTCTTGCAAAACCATAGCCAATCGGCGTAATTCTACTTTCGTCAATCGCAAATTTATTCACTAAAATATCTTTAATTGCTTCTGCGCGATTTTGCGATAATTTTTTATTTAACGCTTTTGAACCTACCTTACTGGTATGCCCTTCAATCGTCACCTTAGTTTCAGAATACTCTTTCATAAAATTCGCTAATGCGGCAATTTCAGGCAGAAATTGTGACTCCACAATATAAGAATCATTTGCAAAATTAACCAGCAGGTTACGTCTTACTTTCTCCAGGCGCTCCGCACCACAACCACTGTTATCAACTTGTGCACCGCTAAAACTTTCCGGACATTGATCGCGCGCATTAATAACGCCGTCACTTTCACTATCCGTTAAGTCAAACTTTTGCATGGTAGGCTCTACCGTCATCTCATCTACATGTACTGCACAGGCTGTAATAAAGAGGGATAAAAAAAAGGTTATTAGATATCTCATTGTGTAACACCGCCTTCAAATTGCTTCTCACCTTGCCAAGAGTCAGGCCGAGTTACCCGCAATGCATCAACTAATAGACCCATTGAGTGCAATATACGATATTGCGCAGTTATCTCTGTCATCTCTGCATTGAGAAAGTCTTGGCGAGCCTGATACAGTTCATTTTCAGTATCTAACAGATCTAATAAACTGCGCTGCCCGATCCTGAATTGTTGTTGATAATCTGATTGCGTATCTTTTGCTGCGATAACATGCATTTTTATATATTTCTTTTGTAAATTAAGCTGCTCAAAGGCATTCCAGGAAAGAATAAACCCCTCGGTAACCTCTCGGTAAACATTACGATTAAGCGCTTTGGCTTCATTAATTTTATAAGCTGTTTCTTTAGCATAAGCTTCATCTTTACCACCGGAGAAAATATTATATGAGACGCGAATCATAGCTTGCACTTCATTATTTTCACCACCGACACTCCCAACACTGCCATCTTCACCATCGAGGTTATCATTAAAGTTTGCGTTAACTTGCAATGATACTTTTGGGTAGTAGGCCGATTTTGCCGCATCATGCTGGTAACGCGCGGCACTGATATCATTCATCGCTGATTTAATAACCGGATGATTATCGAGCGCCAGTTTTAACCCATCTTCTTCCGTTGCAGGGAGTAATGATGAATCTGGATAGGGAATGACTAAATTTTCAGGGCGTTGATCGATAACGCGGTAAAAGGTTACTTTACTATCTAAATAATTATTTTTAGCGGCAATTAAGTTTGAATGTGCTTTAGCAAGACGGCCATTGATTTGGGACAAATCAGCGCTGCTACTGAAACCTGAATCGGTACGTTGCTTAATCTGTTGGTAAATATCTTGGTGCGCCTGAAGATTTTTCTCTGATAACGTCACCAACTTTTCAGCCTTAATCAAGTCTATATAAACTTTACTGACCTGCAGAGCCAAATCTTCAGCGCTCGCATGTAGTCGCCATTGCTCGGCACTGGTGGCATAACTGGTACGGCTAACTTCACTGCTAGTGTGAAAGCCGCTAAAAATATTTTGTGTGACGCTAAGACCTAACTCTCTGCGCATAAGATCTTCACTATCACCGCTGCTAGAGCGTCGTGTACCGGGACTGTCTGTATGTTCATAACCGTATCCACCGGTTAAATCAACGCTTGGCAGATAACCTGATTGCGCCTGTTCGACTTGCTTTTCACTTACTTTAAAACGCGTATAGGCCGCGCGCAGTTCGGGATTTGTGTCTAACGTATGAGCAACAGCTTGTTCAAGTGATTGACTATGCGCACTCATTGGCCAGAGGATCACTGAACACAACATTGCAATTGTACTTTTATTGGCTAACCTAAAATTTAGGGACTTCATTTCCACTCCATTACTGCGCATTAATATTCTTTGAGCGCCATCTCTTTTGCTCTTAAAATCGGATTCAACATATATTCAAGCACCGTTCTTTTACTAATCATTACATCAACAGAGGCCATCATTCCCGGGATGATTGGCATATCCTTCATATCTTTGCTGTGCATACTCGATTCTGTTGTTCTCACCTTTATAAGGTAGAAACTGTTTCCTTTATCATCTTGGGTGGTATCCGCACTGATATTTTCAACTACACCTTCAAGCCCACCATAACGGGTGAAATCATACGCCGTTATTTTTACCCGCGCGGGCAAACCAATATGGATAAAAGCGATATCTTTAGGCAGTATTTTTACTTCTATCAGTAATTTATCTTCTGTAGGTACAATTTCTAATAATACTTGCCCTGGTTTAATAACCCCACCTAAGGTCGTTATATGGACTGTTTTGATAGTGCCAATCACGGGAGAGGTTATTAATGCCTTTTTCACTTTGTCTTGCACACCCACTTGCGCTTCGGTTATTCTGGAAAATTTTGACTGCAGCTCATTAAGCTGTGCACGCGCATCCGTTCGGTATTTAAGCACGGCTTCACGACGTTTTAAAACCGACTCTTCAAATGCAGATTGCTGTTTCGGCTTCATTAAACGCAGTGCGTTTAGTTCACCTTTGATATCATTAACTGTTCTCTCTAATTTCAGTAAATCAATCTCGGGGACAATATTTTTTACCGCAAGTGGTCGTGTTAACTCCAACTCTCTGTTTGCCAGCTTCAAACTTGTCTTCAAGGTATCAATTTTAGAGTCCAGTTCCTTGATTTCTTGCTGACGTTGATTTATTTGATGACCTTGTATAGCTATCTGATTTTCAAGGTTATTAAGTCTGCCATTATATTCATTTTGTTGCCTCAACACTAATTTTTTAGAATTGTCTTGTAAATCAGAAGGGAATTGTAAAGATTTGATACTGATTTTAATTTGCCGCGTCCAGTCAGCCACGTCGGCAATTAAAATACTGCTCAATTCAGCCCGCAAGCGAATAATATCTGCACGTAACGCATCCACTTCTTTATTTTGCTGCGCCATGTCAGAACGAAAGCGAGTATCATCAATGCGCGCCAAAATTTGCCCTTTCTTTACCGCCATTCCCTCTTTTACATAAAGCTCTTGCAAAATACCACCATCAAGACTTTGAATAATTTGCACCTGTGTTGAAGGTACCACTTTTCCCTGGCCTCTGGTTACACGGTCTAATTCAGCAAAATATGCCCAAACAAAAAAACAGATAAACAGTGCCGCTAATGACCAGATAGTTAAACGATGAATGGTGGGCGCCTGCGTTAAAATAGCACCATACACATCGTCAGCCATTTCCAGATCTTCCTTGGTTACTTTCATCTTTGAGCCTCTTTAGTTTCCTTAGCTTCCTTAGCTTCCTTAGTTTCCTTAGCACTAGCACTTAGCAGGCCATTTTTTAATTGTTCGAGGATAATATCTTTATCCCCATCGGCGACCAAATGCCCCTTATCCAGCACTATAATGCGATCGACCAACTGCAGAAGATGCATCTTATGAGTAATTAAAAAAACCGTTCTCTCTTTCACTGTTTGCGCCATTGATTTCATAAATAATTTTTCTGAACGCGCATCCAAACTCGCTGTCGGCTCATCCAACAATAAAATTTGCGGATCATTTAAAATAGCACGAGCAAGTGCAACCGCTTGACGCTGTCCGCGCGATAACGATTTCCCTCCTTCCCCAACCTGTTGATCGAGGCCACCCGATTCTAGATCGGTAAACATACTCACGCCAGAGAGCTGCACGGCACGAATCAATTGATATTCTGTCACTTGCCTTGTGCCAAATAAAATATTGTCTTTAATCGAGCCATGAAAAAGCACGATATCTTGTGGTAAATAACCAAAGTTACGACGCAAATCACTAGGGTGAATTTGTCCTTGATGCAAACCATCATAACGAACACTTCCAAGCGTTGGCTGGAATAAACCAAGCATCAATTTTGCAAGCGTGCTTTTACCTGAGCCGTTTCTACCAATAATCGCTATTTTTTCACCCGGTTTTACTTTAATCGACAATGGATATAAAGCCGGTTTTTCTATATTTGGATAATGAAAACCGACATGATCGATAACAATACTCCCTTCTAATTTAGTGCGACTCGCCAAATCCCCCTTATTTTCAAATTCCCCCTCTTGATTCATAATACCGTCAAGCTGTCTTAAAGAGGTTAAGGTTTGATTATAGCGCGTCATAAGGGAAGCGATTTTTGCCATCGGGCCAACTGCACGGCTCGACAGCATCACAGCAGCAATAATCCCGCCCATAGATATAAGCCCATCGGACACTCTGTATACCCCTAATACAATCACAGCGACGACAGTCATCTGGACAACGGAACTCGACACATTGGCAACAGAATTGGTGATATTTTTTGTTTTTAATTGCCAGTTGGAGGTGTGCCCTAACATCTGTTGCCAAGCATTCTGCACCACACCTTCTGCACCATTGGCTTTAATAGACTCAATCGTTGATAAACTTTCAACCAAGTGACCGTGGCGCAAACCAGAAAATTTATTACTCTCTTCTATCGCATGGCGTAACTTAGGTTGTACTAACAGGGCATAGCCGATAATAAGTAGCGCAGCAATAACAGAAAAAATAGCTAAATCACCCGCAACTAACCAGATAATAAAGACGAATAATATAGAGAAGGGTAAGTCCACCAATGCGGTGATAGTCGCTGAAGATAAAAACTCGCGCACACTATCAAATTCCCCTAATTGCCTTGCCATCCCGCCCACACTTGCGGCGCGTTTTTCTAAAGGAATACCAATCACTTTAGCAAACAACTTTGAAGATATCTGAACATCAATTTTCTTACCTGCAACATCAATTAAATAACTGCGCAACTGTTTTAAAATCAGATCAAAAGTGTAAGCAATCGACGCACCAATCGCGAGCACCCATAAAGTTTCAAACGCTAGGTTGGGTACGACTTTATCGTACACATTCATGACTAATAAAGGTGACACCAAAGCAAAAATATTAACTAAAATAGAGGCGATAATAACATCACGATAAACAGGCGCCGACTGCCTAATAGATTCCCATAACCAATGCTTTGTAGTCCCCCCTAAATGCACATCAAAATCACGGTCACCATGGTATTTTTGTTTAATTAAAAACAGATACCCCACATAAACAGACTCAAGCGCTTCAACGGTTAGCTGCTCTTCTCCGCCCGTTTCAGGCAGAGAAATAACAGCTTTATTTGCTTTAATATCCAGTTCTTGTAACACACACGCTTTTTTATCTTTAAGCATTAAAATACAGGGCAATAACATTGCCGGTATATTATCAAGACTTTTACGACTTAACTTTGCACTTAACCCTGCGCGCTCAGCAGCCTGAGGCAACAGTTCAGGTGAAAGATTGCTGCTTGTAAGGGGTAAACCCGCTGATAACGCATCAGCCGAACAAGGGTTACCGAAATGTTCACTAAGCAGAACCAGACAATCAAGGAGTGGATCTTCGCTGATTCGCTGCCCGGCATTGATAGTCCACTGTTTTTCTTGCTGTGCTGAAGAAGAGTGCATTAAAAAATTCTCTCAGAAATATTAATGAAAAAAAATGAATCTTTTATCGAAGGGTAGCTGTAACTATATAAGTTAAAAGAAAAATATTATGTTACATCAGCATAAAAAACAATAATTGCTAACAAATATCGAACAACTTACAACAAAAAAGAGCAACCTACTAGGCTGCTCTTTAATTTGTTTGCTACTTACCTATTAGAGATCATCTGGAATCTCAATCACGACTGCATGCTCATCGATAGCGCTAATATCACTGATAAGTAATGGACCAGTATGATCGGCGTTAAACAAGGTATTAATTATAGTGATATCATCCGCATTAGCGGCAACACCTAAATCATCTGCATTAACACCATCAAGAACAATAAATTGGGTAACAGAATCAGTTCCATCCGCATGAACTGAGATGGTTGTACCAGTATCATCAAAGTCAAAATCTAAGAACTCATCAAGGTTATCACCTTTCTCTAAATGTAACAGATCGCTAAGATCAAGCTTGTCACCCTCAGCTAGGCTGAAATCGGCAATGTGATCAATTCCTGAATCGCCATCTAACCAAATAAAGGTATCGCTTCCCTCTCCGCCAATAAGGAAATCATCGCCGCCGCCGCCGATAAGGGAATCATTACCGGAATCGCCAATTAACATATCGTCACCAGCTTTCCCCGAGATGGATTCGTTTCCGGATTCACCAATAATGAGATCATTGCCATTCGAGCCTAGCAATAATTCTGACTCTGTGCCTCCGAGAATAGAAACAGAGCTGTCTGCGCCATCCACCACGGTCAACTCTAGGCTAGGATCAAATCCTTCAGGCAAGGGTTTGTCGGTTTGAACAACCAGATCTGTCAGGCTGAAAGTAGACCCATTCTGAGTAAAAGCGCCCACATCAATGCTCCAAGTGCCATTATCATTGTCGACTAACTCAACCAGGCCATCGTAGTCACCCTCATATATACTGACATCAGTGCCTGTGGGGAAACCGCTCAAAGTGATCGAGCTGATGCTTTCACTACCATCGGTGTCGCTAAAGCCATAAGCCAACTCAAGCGGGTAGGAGTATGTTGTGTGAATAATATCTACTGTTGTCAGACTAACTAATGTTGAGCCATTGCCACCGTTCGAGTCGCCATCAACAACAAAGGTGAACATATTGAACGGTTTATCACTGCTCAGGGTCATAGTGGATAAGGCATTCGCTTTATTATCGAAGGTGTAGGACTGAACCGTGGTCGTACCGTCAATGTTCTGCATGGTAAAGGTGATGCTCTGTCCAGAAGCATTTTTAAACACCAAACCAAGATCCGCTACGTAAGTCGGCAAACCAACAGTCAACGCATCTCCTGTATCGATACGGAAGTCACCCTTCGTTCCAACCCCCAATCCCTGGCCAGTGCTGGTATAAAGGTAATTATTAGAAGCTGAAGTTATAACGGTTCCATCAGGATATTCGATCTTCGTAACTTCTCCGCTAGAATGCCCATTTTCAGTTGTGATGATAGCGTTCGATGTATCACCTAATTCAACATATACGATGTTTTCAGCGCCGACTTCGGCAATAAAGTCACTAGCATCTATATAGTCAGCAACAGGAGTGACAGTAATGGTAAGCGTATCGCTGGATCCTGTATTGGTTGTATAAGTTACAACAGGGAGCTCTCCTGAGTAGTTATCTGCTGGATCAAACTCATATGAACCATCAGTATTGAGTAATAACGTCCCTTTCTCAGCAATGATTACACTTTTTCCTGCGCTGTATACAATATCCACACCGCTACCAGTATCTACATTCCCTGCCACTGTAAACGTTGTAACTTCAAGCAGATCATCAACATCGCTATCATTACTTAACACCCCATTTGCCTTAGTAACAATCAGTATTTTATCTTCAACAGTGTTATGTTTATCTTCCTGTAACACCGATATCTCGTTAACGGATTTCACTGTCAAATTGACGGTTGCCGGGTTAGACACTAACCCCTCATTATCTTCAACCGTGTACTCAAAACTGTCTGAACCATTGTTGTCACCCGTTGGGATATAGGTCACTTGACCCGTTATCGCATTAACCCACACATTGCCATTGCTTGGTTGGCGCGTGATAACCACCGTCGTTGGATCGATGCTGCCATCTAAATCAGTATCGTTGGCAACGACATCGATCATGATGCCATCTCCTACCACTGTCGCTAAATCATCATGGGCGACCGGCGCATCGTTGATGCCATCAAACACGATATCAGCCGTCATTTCAGCTGAATTAACCGTGCCGTCATTGGCTATCACGCCTAACGTGTAGGTCACATCAAGCAGTGCATCATTGCCCAGCGCCGCTTCACCTAATGCCGTTAAGGTCACTACGCCGCTGCTGTTATCGGTAATTTCGAAGTAGTTATTGTCGTTGCCGCTACTGATGCTGAACGTGACATCATCACCATCCAGATCGCTTGCGGTAAAGGTTGCCACCGTGTCACCTGCCAGCGCTACATTTTCAACTTGTGTTGAGCCTGTCGCGGAATCAACCGTCGGTGCATCATTGATACCGTCAAACACGATATCAGCCGTCATTTCAGCTGAATTAACCGTGCCATCATTGGCTATCACGCCCAAGGTGTAGGTCACATCAAGCAGTGCATCATTCGCCAGCGCCGCTTCACCTAATGCCGTTAAGGTCACTACGCCGCTGCTGTTATCTGTGATTTCGAAGTAGTTATTGTCGTTGCCGCTGCTGATGCTAAAGGTCACATCATCACCGTCCAGATCGCTCGCGGTAAAGGTTGCCACCGTGTCACCTGCCAGCGCTACATTTTCAACTTGTGTTGAGCCCGTCGCGGAATCAACCGTCGGTGCATCATTGATACCGTCAAACACGATATCAGCCGT
>NZ_JBLIEK010000105.1:0-13449 GCF_047632995.1 Psychromonas sp. | reverse complement strand
AGTAAATTTGCCAGAGGTATCGGTATTCGAGTCTAACTTAATGTCTGCACTATCAAGAGATAGATTATCATTCACGTCTACCCATAATTCAGCATTTGATAAATACCCATCTATCGCTGTGACCTCCCCACTAGAGGTGTTATTACTTGAGTTATCACAAGCCGTTAGCGCCATCACAATCGAGGCTGCTAGAAAACCAGTCTTATTCATAATCATTTATTCCTTTAATTAAATTTGAGAGATCGTCATGTAAATATTTGTTAAATAGTTAACATGCTGTTCGATAACTGCGCACCAATATCAAAACTAAAATGTGATTTCATTACGAGAAGTAAATGTGTTGTTGAAATTAACTTCTGTATTTTTCCAAATAAGGAAGATAGTAATAAAAGGCGTTATCCCATTACTTAATATCATTGCTATTTTTGCAGTTAAATCAGTTCGACACCTATCTGCTGATTGGCAGATAGGTGGGATCTTATTATTTTGCTTTAAGGCGGCGCAGGAAGCCAAAACCTAATAGAGACATAATGCTGAACATGCCGAATGAACCACCGCCACCCGTACCATCATATTCTGGCACAGCAACTTTAGGCTCTAAAGAATCAGCGCCAGCTACTCTAACTGTCATTGACACTGTAGAGTTAGGGACTATTTCACCCTCGCGTTTCAGTGTCATTGTTGCAGTATATAAGCTTGATTTAGCACCAATAAGCTCAAGGTGTACTACCTTTTGGCCATCTTCGCTTATCTCAACTTTCGGTGAAGTAATTTTACTCATATCAACATAAACATTGTCATCTTGATTTTTTAAGGTTACTTCAGCTATGTCACCCGCTTTCGCTTCAGCATTGGCTGGAATGGTGTAAGGTATATCAATGAATCCACCTGCTGTTGTAAGCTGCACGGGTTGACCGCTGTCGGCTTCACCTGGTGTGTAGCCAAGCACCATTATTGCAGAGTCATGATCTGATGAGCGGTAAACATCGCCTTGATAAAAATCATAGGCGTGAGAGCCTTTACGATCTTCGTTATAATCATACAACGATGATTCTGGCGCATTAATATGCCAATCGACCGCATCAACAAGACGATCTTGTAGTGAAGGTGTGATTAAAATGTGATCCAGAGAACCAATTTCATCCTCGTAAGAATAACTCCAGCTCATTTTCCCATGTTCCGCATCTTTCATGCCTACGGCATTTAAGTATCCGTAACTGTTTGTGATCACTTTGCCATTTTTACCGAACTGTGGGGTTTTGCCGATAAAGGTATTACGTGCCGCTTTCAACTCTTTAGCCGTGCTGTTTTCAGTTAAGACTAACATTGGATCTTCTTGAGCATAGGAGTTCATATCACCCACGATCACTTTGTCACCACTGATCTTATTTAACTCTTCACCCAGTTGATAAGCTGCGGCAACACGGAAGTTTTCACAATTACCTTGAAGGTCATCATTAGAGCCATACTGTTCAAGAAGCGCTTTGTCTTTGTTAAAGGCGAGTTTTTCTATCGTGCCAAATTCGACACCATCCCAATCTTCAACACAAGTTGAACCTTTTGATTTCAGGTGGTTAACGGCAACGGTTAGTTTTTTACCGGTTTGATTAACAAGAAATGTTGCAGCTAATGAATCGCGCATGTAATTATCGCCGCTCTCCAGTACTGAATTGGTGTAATTTTTGACCACAACACCATTATCATTCACAACAGGTTTATCATGTTGTGATGGCATTGGGATGATTTTCACCGCATCCAGTGTCACTTTTGCTGGACGATAGAGCATACCAGAAGTAATAGCATCAGAACCGATTGAATCCTCTCTATCAATAATGACATCACCATTACTGTCAAAACCGATAAAGGCATAACGATTACTGGTTGAGTTGTCTTTAGATTCCTTACTTAGTTTAGGTTCGTCATAGGCTAAATTAATGGCATCTACTAACTCATTAATCGCACCGGTTTCACCAAAACCGTTATTTTCGATCTCCATCAAACCAACGATATCAGCATCTAAACCACGAATAGCAGCTACAATTTTTTCTTTTTGCTTCTCGTATTCGGAATAAGAGGTGGCACCACGGTTATCACCATGATTGTTTTGTGCACCGCCAAAGGGAGAGTTGAAGTAGTTCAAGACGTTTTGCGTAGCAACTTTAATCTCAATATCACCAGAGGCGACCTCAGCGAGGGATTTTTTAAGATCATAACGGTTTTGTCTTGGCGTATTGTGGGTGAAATTAGCACTCGTCACAGTATTTGAAACAGTGAAGGTATAGTTATCATCATAACTGTTGTATGAGATCACACCTTCCATACCAATTACGCTGTCATCGATACGGATATAGTTGTTTGCCGCATCAGTGGTGAATTCTGGATAATACGGAATTTCACCGTCCTTTGGACTCGATGTCGCTTCAATAAGAAGGGTGTAGTCTTTATTCTGCGCATTAGTGGCAACAGCAGCAGCACTGCCGGCAACATTTTCCTGGTTTGGCTGCATGTTGGGACGCTTATAAGCAAGCACCATGTTGTTACGGAAGTTAGTATAATCAAAGCTGAACGTACGTGCTACGCGCATATTCTGATCACCCGTTTCAGCAGGATTGATGTCCAGTGGCAGGATCACAGTTTGGCCGACATAACGTGCGAGCGTTGCTTTGAATGAACCGTTATCTTCAGGGATCATTTCTAAATCTATTGGACCTGTTGCTACCACATAGGCTGAAAGTGTTGGAAGACCTAAATCAGTGAAATTGTTTTCACTTGTTTCAGTGCCAGCAACGTCTCGTACAGCTTCGTTCCAATTATTGAACTCATAACTGCTCTTTTGTACTGGTGTTGCACCACCTTCTTCAAGGCGACGGCGGAAGGTTTTATTTGCGCCCCAGTCACTATCGCTACCGATCACATCGAGGATAGTGCCATCATCAACAAGCGCTACGTGGTCATCACCATTGAAGTTGAGGCTGTTATATCCTGCTTCATCATAGGTACCAGTAAGAAATAATCGTGCTCCATTACTGACCACTGCATCTGTAAGGTTAGTCTCGGAGGAGCCATTAGCAATCACTATTGTTTCATTGGCAGCGATTGTAATGCCTTCAAGTACATTTACCTTAGCTGCATCATATATAACATTATCATATGAGCTATATTGCAAAGTGTCCGTTGCTGTAAATGTATACTCCGCACCCGTATTTGTTAATTCAATCGCTTTATTGTTTGCCGTTCCTTCAACATATTCCGTGATAAGGATATCGGTAATAGCAGCTTGTGCGCCTGCTGAAAGTACACTGCTGATAGCAAGTGCTAAGATTTTCTTTTTCATAAATTATTCCTTAAACTATGTTATTAATTATTTTTCAGCTGATTAGAAGTAAACGCGCGCGTAAGCGTATGCATCCTGTGCCGCTTCGCCAACATTGCCTTCTAGGGCAAAGATTACTGAGCTGGAAGGTCTGAAGTTCACGCCTAATGTGGCCCAAGTGCGCTCGTTGCCCCAAGAGTAATCCTCTTTTCCATACTGATCGTTATGTATTGCCCAAGCTTCATATTCTTCGAAGTTGTAAGATCCAGTGACTTCCCATTTAGGGGTTAATTTGTAACTCGCGGACACCAAAGCGCCTTTATTTCTTAAGGTTTGGTAATCGTTGTAGACGACTACGTCATCATTTAGATTCATTGAATTATCAACAATGACAGTACTTAGTTGTGCAATATCTTCATCTTCGATATAACCGTTAATACCCAACGACAGCGCATCAGTCACGTTTACACGCATACCGAAACCAACTAATTGCTGATCGCCATATTTGGACTCGCCTTCCGAGCCATTACGTTTTTCAAGACCAACAACTGCTGATACTGTGTCACCAAAATAACCGACATAACCATTCATTACATTGCCTAGCTTGGAACCAGATGAAGACTCAGATTGATAAGAATAAGAGACACCTAATTTGATATCACTGATTTGACCTTCATATTTCACTGTGTTCGCTTGATCGCCTGCTTCACCCGTTTCAACTGTGGTATCGAAAGTTAAATCACCGTATTTATCATAATCATCAAAGGCGGTATCGGTTAAACCAGCTTCAACGGCATGGTTGTCCGTCAGATGATAACCAACAAACATTTTATCTATGCTCAGGACCATATCACCTGAGCCATATGCCCAGTTTTCACGTTCATAATCGAGTTCAAGGCGGTAATAAACGCTGTCGTAGCGACCTTTAATGCCCATAGTGGCAAAGCTGTCGTCGATATACGTTTTATCATTATCGTAAAATTCACCGTATTCTGTATTAGCGCCAATATGGCCGCCAACCCCGACTTCTCCATATAGTTTTAAGTTATCGCCATTGTCTTTTTCATAAATAGTGGCGGCTTGTGTAGTTACCCCCACAAACAGTGCAGAAAGCGCTATGCAAAGGGCTGTTTTTTTAAACATTTTGTTATCCTTAATTGAATGTTATATGCACGTTATTGTGCTGTTTTATGGTTAGTTGTAAGTAAGTAATCACTTCCCGTTTAGACTTTTTAAATCATGATCTCACTAGGATTAAAAGTGACTGCTTACTTAATAAATTTATTGTTAGCGGTAAGTTATTTCATTTTTGGGTGCAAAATCAGCGACATCAATAGGAGAATGTGTCTGAATATAATCTTTTAACACCTCAGCATCGACATAACCTGTGTTGACATAGGCAGGATGAGCTGAGATGTTCGGATAACCATCACCCCCTGCTGCATTAAATGATGGAATGGTGAAACGATATGTTGCCGTTGGCTCCAATGCCTTACCGCCAATAACCACATTGCTGACCTGTTTATTTGCAACCGTCATTGAAATGCCAACGAACTGAGCATAGGCGCCTGAGTCTTTACTTTTGGTGGCAACTTCGTTGAGGTAAGCAATGACTTCCTTACCTGTCATCTCGACATAGGTGATCATATTGGCAAATGGCTGCACGGTTAATACGCTTTTATAAGAGATATCACCCGCCTCAATCGAAGCTCGCACACCACCTGAGTTCATAATTGCAAAGTCAGATTTAGCACGCTGCATATGCGCAGTGGCAATTAAATGTCCTAAGTTAGTCTGATTATTACGCACGACATTGCGCTCACCTTGTAATAAGCCATTACTTTGACCAATAACCACACTCAATGCCGCCTGGCCTTTTTCTTGGAATGGTTTTAGTTTGTTGAATACAGATTGCTCTTGCGCGATTTCATCTTCAATAAATACGCGAACCTTTTTACCCTCTGTATTTTCGACTTTTTTCTTCAAATTAACCGGAATTAACTTATAAGACTGAAGAGTGAATGAGCCATTTTTGAAGCTGTAATCAGCTCGGCCTACATATTTACCCCATTCATGCGCCTGTACGATATAGGTGCCATTTTGTAGGTCCGGTTTACAATCCTGGCCAGGGTTAAACTCAGCGTACTCATTTACACCTTCCATGCACACCGGCTCCTGTGAATGGCCACCAATTATCATATCCAGGGAGCCTTCATTAAGGTAACGGGCAAGTTGCACATCGCCCGGTGCATTAGATCCGTTGTTACCGTTGAGGTAATGGCCCATATGAGTGGCTGCAATAATCACATCTGGATTATGTTTGGCTTTTAGCTCGGCAATAACGAGTTTGGCTTCAACTTTTGGATCTCTGAATTCGACCTGTTTTATAAATTCCGGGTTACCAATATCAGCCGTATCTTCAGTGGTTAAACCTATCACTGCGATCTTGATTCCATCTTTATTAAAGATCTTATAGGCATCAAACATGCGCTTGCCATCTTTGTAGATATTGGCTGCAAGGAAGGGAAAGTTTGCCCAGCCCTCTTGTTTGGCTAGCACGTCGAGTGAATTATCGAATTCATGGTTACCGATTGCCATTGCATCATAACCAATCATATTCATACCGATAAAATCAGGCTCAGCGTCTTGCAGATCTGACTCAGGAACACCAGTATTAATATCTCCACCTGATAAAAGCAGTAGCGAACCACCGTTAGCTTTTACTTGCGAGCGAATGTTATTGATCAGAGTGGCACGTGCAGCCATGCCGCGTTCACCGTATTTATTCTGCCAGAAATTGCCGTGGTTATCATTGGTATGCAAAATGGTAAGCTTATAGTCTTGATCTGCAATCCACTCATGCGGAGCCGTTTCAGCCATGGCGGAACCTGAGCATCCTGCTGCGATAACTAACGCTAAACTGGCGAGTGTAAAACCTTGGTTATTCATAAATTTCATCCCTTAAATTAAATATATTACTAGTAAATAGTGTCAAAATTATTACTGTTTATAAAAATTCCGTGCTTTGAATAGAATCAGTTTATTTACTAAGCAATCAATAAAATGAGAGGTGAATCAATAGAATAACTATTTTTCGATGATTATTTGCTCAGCTTACAAAATCTGTTGCTCGGAGGTTTTTATTCTATTTATGCAGTTTTTTAGATGATCAATATATAAGGTTATAAAGAGATTTGCTGATAGGGAGTGCTTACTATTACTTTGCAAATTGGGATGCAAAAACGGTTTGGAAATATTATTTAAGTCGTTTAGGCAGATTTAAATGGAGAGTCTCTTTCTGCTTGCTTGATCGCCTGCATCTTGAGGTGGTTTGGGTAAATAGCCCACATCTGAAGGAGAGGTGGGCTATATCACTAGAGCTATTTAAACCAACAGTTTTTTCGCTGCCGCAACCACAATTGAGATTGCGCTCACTTCCGTTTTCTTCATTGTCGCTTCATCAGGGATCTCCTGCTGAGTGCGGTTTACAATGACTCCTGCAACGCAGGCTGCACGCCAACCTTGTGAAGCACACATAGTAAATAGCGTCGATGATTCCATCTCATAGTTAAGTACGCCAAGATCCTGCCACTCCTGCATAGATCCTTTAAACTTACGTGTGATACGCCCGGAAACAGTATCGTAACGCTCTTGACCCGGATAGAAAGTATCGGAAGATGCGGTAATCCCAATATGCGGTTCAATACCGGCATCACGACAAGCCTCAACCATTGCAGTGGTACTGGTAAAGTCTGCGACCGCTGGAAACTCCATCGGCGCAAAATGCAGGCTTGCTCCATCAAGACGCACGGAAGCTTGTGTGACAATCACATCGCCAACATTGACCTGCGGTTGAATGGCCCCTGTTGTACCAACACGCAGGAAGGTAGTCACACCTAGTTGAGCTAACTCTTCGACGGCAATAGAGGTTGATGGACCGCCAATACCGGTTGAGCAGATAACCACGGCTTTAGCATCGATATAAGCTAAGTAGCTGGTATATTCGCGGTGACTTGCAAGGAATGTTGCACCTTCCATCAGTTCAGCGATTTTTTTAACCCGCTGCGGATCGCCGGGTACAATTGCCAAACTCGCGCCGTCTAACATTTTTTTAGTTAAGCCTAAGTGAAATACATCTGACATGGTAAAACTCCTTTGATTAAATTCTTTGTTTATAAGTGATTAGCAGTATCCACTACGTTTTTAACAGTGAAACCGAACATTTCAAACAGCTGCTCTGCAGGTGCTGATTCGCCGAAGGTTGTCATGCCGATAACTTTGCCGTTCAGGCCTACATATTTGTACCAGTAATCTGCAATACCCGCTTCAATGGCAATACGTTTTGCAACGCTGGCCGGCAGTACCGACTCTTTATACTGCGCGCTTTGTGTTTCAAAAACATCAGTACAAGGCATTGATACAACACGTACCGCTTTACCTTGCGCGGTTAACTCTTTGTGCGCTTCTACTGCAAGCTGCACTTCAGAGCCCGTTGCGATTAAGATGATCTGTGCAGGCGTAGCTGAATCTAACAGCACATAACCACCTTTTGCTACGGAAGCTAACTGCTGTGCATCACGTGGTTGCGGTTGCAGATTTTGACGGCTAAAGACAAGTGATGTTGGACCGTCAAGACGTTCAATCGCAGATTTCCAAGAAACCGCAGATTCCACACTGTCACATGGACGCCAAATGTTCATATTAGGCGTTAAACGCAAGCTGGCAATCTGCTCAACGGGTTGGTGCGTCGGACCATCTTCACCCAAACCGATTGAATCATGGGTAAATACCTGAATAGAACGCAGCTTCATTAATGCCGACATACGTAAACCGTTACGTGCATATTCCATAAACATCAGGAAGGTAGCGCCAAAAGGAATGAAACCTTTGTGCAGTGCCATACCGTTAACGATGGCAGACATAGCAAACTCACGCACACCATAATGCAGGTAGTTACCTGATGCGTTATCAGCTGTAATCGCTTTTGTGCCCGACCACATAGTTAAGTTCGACGGCGCTAAATCCGCAGAGCCGCCAAGTAGTTCAGGTAACATGGTAGAAAATGCTTCAATACAGTTTTGTGATGCTTTACGTGTGGCGATATTAGCGGAATTAGCTTGTAAATCGGTAATATATTGTGCTGATTTTGCCTCCCACTCAGTTGGGAATTCGTTATTAATACGGCGTTTGTACTCGCGAGCAAGTTCCGGGAAAGCGCTAGCATAAGCGGCAAACTTCTCATCCCAAGATTGCTCTTGTTCTTGACCTTGCGCGGCATTATTCCAATCCGTGTAGATATCGGCAGGAATTTCAAAATCACCGTAGTTCCAGCCTAATGCTTTACGCGTTGCGATAACTTCATCGGCCCCCAGCGGTGCTCCGTGACAATCGTGTGTGCCTTGTTTGGCTGGTGAGCCAAAACCGATAATTGTTTTACAGCAGATCATTGTGGGTTTAGTGGTTTCTGCCTGAGCCGCTTCAATGGCCGCTTTAATCTCATTGCTGTTATGACCGTCAACTGAAATCACCTGCCAGCCGTACGCTTTGAAACGCGCTGGCGTATCATCAGTGAACCAGCCTTCAACGTTACCGTCGATAGAGATACCGTTGTTATCCCAGAATGCAATCAGTTTACCCAGACCCAGGGTGCCTGCCAGTGAACATGCTTCATGGGAAATGCCTTCCATCAAACAGCCATCACCTAAGAAAGTATAAGTGTGATGGTCAACAATATCGTGACCTTGTTGGTTAAACTGCGCCGCCAATGATTTTTCCGCCATCGCCATACCCACAGCATTAGCGATCCCTTGTCCTAACGGGCCAGTTGTAGTTTCCACTCCTGCCGTGTAGCCGAACTCCGGGTGACCGGGTGTTTTAGAATGCAGTTGACGGAAAGATTTAATATCGTCAATGGACAGATCATAACCGGTTAAATGCAGTAGAGAATAGATAAGCATTGAACCGTGGCCATTAGAGAGAACAAACCTATCTCTGTCAGCCCACTGCGGGTTAGTTGGATTATGTTTTAAGAAATCACGCCACAGGACTTCAGCGATATCCGCCATTCCCATTGGTGCTCCAGGGTGACCTGAATTTGATTTTTGAATAGCATCCATACTAAGGGCACGAATTGCGTTGGCTAACTCTTGACGAGAAGGCATCTGTTTCTCCTGATTAGGTTAAGTTATTTATTAACAGCTGCTTACTATAAATAGTTGCTGATATATTGTTGGAACAGTAGTCCGCCCATATACACTCCTGCAATGCCCATAATTCCGGGTAAAACAGGTGGCGCTGGCAGCGGTAATTTTAAAAAAGAGAAGAGCAGACCGACGATAAGTCCCGCGAATGTAGCTAATAAAATTTCTTGCATTTTGAATCTCTGTTAATTGAATAATTGCAATTAGTTTATTTATTCAGCGGACTATAAAATGCGATCTGGATCTCTATAATTATTATTATCAGAATCGTTTTTACTTAGTTAACAAAATGTGTTGTTAGAAAGTAGGGCGAAAAGTTAGCCGTTATTGTAATGGCAATCGAGCGCTTTTTTACGGAAAGCCGTTGGTTGCTAAATTGCCATCAAAAGCGCGTTCTATTGGTTAATTATTTGCACGTTATAATTCAGCGCCTAAAAATGCATGAGGTAACAGTTCGGCAATAGTGAAGGTTTCCACATCAGTTTCAGACCCATAACAGTAAACCATGGCGTCATTAGCAGACTGCTCGGCAATGACTTGTCGGCATGATCCGCACGGGAAAGCTTTGACCAGCAGTTTTTCTGAGTTGCGCCCTAGGATATGCACCTCTTTAATATCGCCTAACTTTGCGCCTTCCGTCACTGCAGTCTGCAGCGCATTTCGTTCTGCACAATTAGTGGTCGGGTAGGCGGCTGATTCGACATTTACGCCCTTATAGACCTTATTATCTTTTGTAACTACAATCGCTGCGACATTAAAACCAGAGTAGGCGGCGTATGACATGTCGAGCAGTGTATTGAGTTGTGTAAAATAGTTCATTTTTATAACCTCTTTATGTAAGTGTTAGCGTCGTGTTCAGATTGTTTAAAGCCCATCTTTTTAAGGTAAAAACAATGCTCCTGATTAGCGGCGATTGCTTTTAATGTATTGATTCCTTTGTTTTTAATAAACTCAGGGTGGCTGTTGTAGTAATAACTACCCAGTTTAAAATCACGATATCTCGGGATGACGTAATCCAGCATAATAATAAAAACACCGTCTGTTTCTATTTTACCGGCAAGCACGCCGGCAATATTATTATCACGTAACATATAAAATGATGTATCGGCTTCTTTTAATTTATCCAGCGCTATCTGTTTTTCAATATCGTCCTGATTAACGGTAATAAAATGTTGGAAGTACTCTGACTTTGTAGAAGCTGAAATTATTTTAAACTCTTCTTTGCTGCGATACATCTGGTACAGGTAATAGAGATTGATACAGGCAATACTTAGATTCATAAAAATGGTCGGTACTGAACCTATAAAATAAGCAAAGGAAGCGAAAAGTAGACAACCTATAAAGTTAATCAACCTTAGTTTGATAATTGAAGTCATAGTTAATGAGACTAAAACTACCATTGAAGCTAAATAGCCAAACCACTCTACCCAATCAAATTCCATGATTATTCTCCTTGATCTCTGCTTTAATATATACCCGATTTTTGGGTATATATTAGCTTATTATCTGGATTTTATTACAGATCCTGAAACCGTATATGACGATAAACCTGTGTTTCAGATTTCGGCTTATCCGTTCCGCAGATAATGGCACGTTGAATTGCGCGCTCAGCTTCTGTGAACTGTGCTTCACTGCGGGCATGGATCATGGCCAGCGGTTTATCGCTGTCAATCTGATCGCCAATTGCAACAAACTGGTTTAGGCCGACTGCATAATCAATACTGTCAGTTGATTTCATTCTGCCGCCGCCCATATTAACCACTGCCATACCGAGTGAACGGGTATCCATTGACTGCACGAAACCGGATTGCTGCGCATAAACAGGGCGGATAATTTCCGGTTTTTCCAAGTAGTTATCGTAATTTTCAACAAAATCTGCCGGACCGCCCAGTGCAGAGACCATTTTGCCGAAGACTTCAGCCGCTTTACCGTTATCAAGCACCGCCTGCAGTTTTGTTTTTGCATCGCGGTCATCTTTTGCCAGACCGCTTAATACCAGCATTTCAGCAGATAATGCCATGGTGACTTCATGTAAACGCGGGTTAACATACTCACCTGTTAAAAATTGCACCGCTTCACGTACTTCAATCGCATTACCGGCACTGCTTGCCAGTACCTGATTCATATTGGTCAGCAGGGCGGTGGTTTTACAACCCGCACCATTGGCAACGCCAACAATGCTTTTTGCTAAATCTTCGGATGACTCATAAGTGGGCATAAATGCGCCGCTGCCCGCTTTAACATCCATCACCAGTGATTCAAGTCCGGATGCCAGTTTTTTCGATAAAATAGAGGCGGTGATCAGCGGAATTGATTCAACGGTCGCGGTAATATCACGCGTTGCGTAAAAACGTTTATCGGCAGGTGCTAAATCGCCTGTTTGGCCAATAATGGCAACGCCGACATTTTTAACAATTTGACGAAACTGCTCGGCACTATCCGGTGTGGTTTTATAACCCGGAATGGCATCTAATTTATCTAATGTGCCGCCGGTATGCCCTAAGCCTCGACCGGAAATCATAGGCACATAACCGCCGCAGGCAGCAACCATTGGACCTAACATTAAAGAGGTAACATCACCGACACCGCCGGTTGAATGTTTGTCCACCACCGGGCCGTTCAGATTAAGTGACTGCCAGTTTATAACCTGTCCTGAGTCACGCATTGCAGATACCAGTAGAACCCGTTCATCCATGCTCATATCTTGGAAATAGATTGCCATAGCAAAGGCTGCAATTTGACTTTCTGTTACTGAGTTATCGGTGATCCCTTTGATAAAAAAATCAATTTCTTGTTTGCTTAGGACTTTGCCATCGCGCTTGTTACGAATAATTTCTTGTGGAAGTAATATCATCTCTTGGGCTCCAGTTATGCCAATTCAATTGCTTAAATTCCCGATCGATAAGGAACTTAAGTAATAAAATTACGCTAAGAGCCAAACCACTTGCCATAGGTGGCAAGTAGTTTGGGTTAAGTTCTTTTATTTAGAACTTGTAAGTTACCGCTACGTAATGGCTGAAACCTGTAGTTTTACCTGCTAAACCGTCATCTTTAAGTGCATAAACGTCTTTATATCCTTTCAGACCATAACCCACAGCAAAACGATCTGAATGCCAGTAGATACCGTTAAACATAACACCACCGCTAGATGTTTTAAGTGCAGCGAAAGAATCATCGACACCAAATTGGTAATCGATGTAACCCTGGTAAGAGATAAATGATTCATTTTCAAAGAAGAAGAAAGGTTTAAACCAGTTAGTTGATACCTGGTAACCATCCCAGTCTTTTAGGTTTGAATCGTAAGTCGCGTAGAGGTTTAGGCCAATTTTTCCTAACCATGGCACCATCACATCAGAGCCTAGACCAATTTTTTGTTGGTTTACGCCGCCATTAGCACCATCCCAATCTATTTCTGAAGCAATGTATAGTTCTTGAACAGGACCGAAAGAGAGATCTTTACCCGTTACTGCATCAATTGACATACGCGGTGCAAACTTTATAAATATTTTGCTGTCAGCATCTGCTTTATCACTGTCTGCGCTACTGGTTAGATTAAAGACATCAACATAACCGTAAAGATCGAAGATTCCCGAGCGACCGCCGAATTCCATTTCCAGGTAATCATGATCTGATTCACCTGGAAGCTCATTAACAGAGTACATTAGGTTAGCCTGCATCCATTTGTAATCATTTTTATGGATATCGCCATCGCTTTGATCTGCAGCAAACGTTGAGGTAGAAGCTAAAGCTAAAACGCTAAGGGCTAAAAGTGACTTTTTCATAGGTATTTCCTTATTTAAGTTAAGTTAATAAACATCATCAATGATGTTCTTTATTGTTATCTATTTCATTTGAGATACTGTTGAGCCAAGGGCGTTAACCATGCCGCCTGGCTGTAACCTTGTTACTCTGCGACAACCGAATCCAGTGCAATAA
>NZ_JBLIEK010000104.1:0-13519 GCF_047632995.1 Psychromonas sp. | reverse complement strand
GAATAATCCCTGTTGACTAACGTCAGCAGGGATTTTTTCGTTTAAGCGCTTAACGCGATGAGCAGTGCAAAAAATTGAATCGACACTCATTTTTATCCGTCATTCCCGAGTTGTTTTGTCGGGAATCTCATCGCAATAACTGTAGAACTCAGCGAGATCCTCAACAAAATACTTTGAGGATGACGGTGAATAATCTGCGCCGATGGTACTGCAAGTATCGCGACAGCGATGTGGTACGAGCGGGTGAACTCTGCGAACCCGCTCGTTGCATTTTGTTTCCTTGAACCGTGTTCAAGGGACTGCAATGCGAGGGGGTATTCCCATGTGATAGTAGGGCGAGTTTGCCGATAGGCAAGGTTCACGAGCGGACAAGCTCTGCGAGTCCTGACCGTCGCCAAGCTAGGCAATCAAATCCAGAATAATCCCTGTTGACTACGTCAACAGAGATTTTTTCGTTTAAGCGCTTAACGCGCTGAGTACTCGAGCATGGGAAAGAAAGAGTTGCCACGCAGTGGTATGCAAAGCAGGTGATAGTCGGGCGAATTTTTCGGCAGCAAAGTGTCATGAGTGGCGAACTCTGCAATTGGGCGATAGTGCAGTGTCATGAACGGACGTGTTCTGCGAGTCGTGACCATCAGAAAGAGCTGATCTTTGTTGATAGGAAAAGAATTAAATTTATGAGCTGAATTAAAGGAGGGTATAACGTAAAGAAGCAACAGTTGAAGCATCGTTCTCCATTTTGGAACGTGATCTCTTAACTATTTTTTTTGCTGTGATTTTTAAAAATGCTTTATTTGTGATTTTATGGCAAAAATAAAAAAGCCTCAATTAAGAGGCTTTTCGTGTTTAAGGTTACTTAAACTGTAATAATTTTACATGTGTTTGTTGATCCTGTCGTATTGTTATCGCCATGAGTAAGCAATATTAAATCGCCTTCTGCTATACAATCTGAATCTTTTAATGTCTGTAGTGCAGTTTTGATAAATTCAACACTGTCAGTCGTTGTTGATTTGAATTTAATCGGTGTAACACCACGATATAGCGCACAGTAACGTAACGTTTGTGGATTACTTGAAAGTGCGTAGATAGGCAAACCTGAACTCAGACGTGACATTAATAGGGGCGTTGAACCAGATTCTGTCAGGGTTACAATCGCTTTAACGCCGTTAGTATGGTTAGCGGCAAACATGGTTGTCATCGCTAACGCTTCGCCTGGATCATCGAAGGTGTAATTCATACGGTTATTAGAAACATTAATGCTTGGGTGTTTTTCTGCACCAAGGCACACATCACTCATCGCTTTTACTGTTTCAACTGGATACTCGCCGGCAGCGGTTTCACCAGAAAGCATTACCGCATCTGTGCCGTCAAGCACTGCATTGGCAACGTCCATTACCTCTGCACGTGTTGGCATAGGTGCACTGACCATTGATTCCATCATCTGTGTTGCCGTTATTACAACGCGGTTTAAACGACGCGTTGTACGGATCATGTTCTTTTGTACGCCGACTAAGCGGGCATCACCGATTTCAACACCTAAATCACCGCGGGCAACCATAACCACATCGGATGCAAGAATAATATCTTCGAGAGCCTCCTGCGTTTCAACCGCTTCAGCACGTTCTACTTTAGCAACCATTTTGGCGTTACAGCCAGCTGCTATAGCAAGTTCACGTGCATAGCGCATATCTTCTCCACTACGCGGGAAAGAAACCGCTAAGTAATCACAGCCAATTTCTGCTGCTGTAAAAATGTCTCTTTTATCTTTTTCAGTTAATGCGGCCGCAGATAAACCACCACCTTGTTTATTGATGCCTTTATTATTTGATAGCGGCCCACCAATAATTACAACAGTCTCAACTTTGTTACCGATAACTTTTTCCACTTGAAGTTGCACACGGCCATCATCAAGCATTAAAATATCACCAGCAGTAACTTCTTGTGGTAATGCTTTGTAATCAAGGCCGACAGCTAGTTGATCACCTTGACCTTTTTCAATATCACTGTCTAAGGTAAATTTATCGCCGACAGCTAATAAAACCTTATCATCTTTAAATGTGGAAACACGGATTTTCGGGCCTTGTAAATCGCCCATAATGGCCACTTCTTTGCCTAAACGAGCTGCTATTTCACGCACTTCATTCGCACGTCTCACATGATCAACTGCTTCTCCATGAGAGAAGTTCATACGCACCATATTTGCGCCAGCGGCAATAATTTTTTCTAAATTATTATTAATATCAGTTGCTGGACCTAATGTAGTAACTATTTTAGTACGTCTTGGCATTGTATACTCCTGTAAATGTTAGTAGGTAAATTGTAATAATATTTGATTCTTGTTACAAATAAAAGTTATTGGCTGTTAACGTTAAATTTATCAAAACGAGAATCTTTGATCCCTTCTTTAACTCGCTTTAGGTTATCTCTAAATTTTGGGCCGCGTCGCAGTGTAAACCCGGTTGTTAATACATCAATGAGTACCAGTTGTGCGATGCGCGATGCCATTGGCATATAAATATCGGTATCTTCTGGCACACTAACTGAGAGCACTAAATTACTTTGTCGTGCAAGTGGTGAGTTCTCTGCGGTTAATGCAATAACAAAAGCATCATTTTCACGAGCAAGCTGGGCGACTTCAACCAGGGCTTTGGTGCGTCCGGTGTGTGAAATAAGTACAATAACGTCACCTTCACTGCTGTTTATGCAACTCATCTTCTGCATCACAATATCATCAAAGCAGGATACTGGGATATTAAAGCGGAAAAACTTATTCAACGCATCGTGTGCAACGGATGAGGACGCCCCTAAACCAAAGAATGAAATTTTATTGGCTTGTGTTAGCACATCAACCGCGCGATTGATTAACGATGTATCTAACGCATTTTTAGCAACATCTAAGCAAGCCATTGTGGATTCAAATATTTTTGTTGTGTAAGCACTTGGTCCGTCATCTTCATCTACGTTACGATTTACGTAAGGAGTGCCTTGAGCTAAACTCTGAGCAAGGTGTAGTTTGAAATCGGGGAAACCTTTTGTATCAAGGCGTCGACAAAAACGGTTTACTGTTGGCTCACTGACTTCAGCCATTTTTGCCAGTGTTGCAATGCTTGAATGAATGGCAACTTGTGGTGATGCAATGATCACTTCAGCAACTTTTCGCTCTGATTTGCTAAAAGTATCTAAATTTTTTTGAATTAACTCTAAAGTATTCATACCTAACCACTGTGATTTATTATTTCTAAGTTAAACTGTTGCAGATGCGGAAATTTACTTTTTGATAGTTAGATAACTGTTTTAAATCAGTTTTTCACTATCTTTGGATGTTACAATTCTAAACTGAAAAAATACAGACGCACATACACTCTAAACAGTGCTTTATTATAAGTAAGTGATTGTAAAATGTCATTTTATTACAAGACAAAGCTGTTTTAGATCAAATTTTATGTAGTTTTATTACAAAAGTGAGAGGGCTGTCTGTTGCACTTAATATTTTATAAAATTTTCTTGGAGAAAAAATATGTTATCTGTTGTTGCTGATGTTGGCGGTACAAATATACGCCTTGCTGTTTGTAATATAGAGACGGGTGAACTCTGTAAATTAAGGGAATTTTCCTGCGCAGAGTTTATAACGCTAGATGCAGCACTTGTTCAATATTTTTCAACATTACAGGGCGAGGTCAAACACCTTTGTGTTGGCATCGCTTGCCCCGTTGAAGATGATCGTGTGGTTATGACTAATTTAAGTTGGGAATTTTCCAAGCAAGCATTAAAGGAAAAGCTAAATTTAGAATCTTTATATGTAATTAATGATTACACCGCAATTTCCTTAGCAGTACCCTTTGTACCCCAAGAAGATAGAATTCAAATTGGTGGTGGCGAATCCAAAACTGATGGTGTCACTGCTGTATTTGGCCCAGGAACAGGATTAGGTGTTTCACATATCATAAAATCAGAAGGCAAATGGATAAGTTTAGATGGTGAGGGGGGGCATGTTAGTTTTGCACCCAATACTCGCGAGCAGGCTGACATTTTATTATTATTGCAGGATCAGTTCGGTCACGTTTCAGCTGAGCGTATTTTATCAGGACAAGGTTTAGTTAATATATACCATAGCCTATGCCGTTTAGAAGGTAAGCAGCCAGAATTTCATGAACCGAAGCAAGTTTCTCAAGCGGCTTTAGATAATAGCTGTGAATTGGCACTGCGAAGCCTAACTGTCTTCTGTCAAATAATGGGCGGCTTTGCAGGTAACCTTGCATTAAATCTTGCTTGTACTGGTGGTGTTTACATTGCCGGCGGGGTTGTACCGCGCTTTATTGATTTCTTTAAATCCAGCGAGTTCAGACGTTTCTTTGAAGAAAAAGGACGTTTTAAAGATTACCTGGCATCTATTCCAACTTATTTAATAACACATGACAATCCTGGCTTATTAGGCGCAAGTGTTTATCTTCGTCAAGAGTTAGAGTCTATTAAATAATTGCGATTAGTAGTTGATTTTATGGGGAGAGTTATCTATTATGCGCTCGCTTCCATTAAACAATTAAGCATCTGGTGAGCTGGCCGAGTGGCTGAAGGCGCACGCTTGGAAAGCGTGTTTAGGTTTATCCCTAACGAGAGTTCGAATCTCTCGCTCACCGCCACATTAAAAACCCTAGCATTTATGCTGGGTTTTTTTCGTTTTAGGGGGGACAGACCAGTTTATAGGTTATTAAATGTGGCAACTCTTTACGAACCAATAAAATCAACATTATTTAAGCGCAAAAGCATGCTGTTCTTTTAATAAGCTCGCGGGAATAAGAGCAAAAGCCAAAAGTAAATAAAAAACAGGCTGCGCATGATAATAAGTTCCATCAGTTAAGCCGTGTAATGTTAGTCCACTAATAATTAATAGAGCCAGCGCAAGGCTACTGTTGTTAGTGGTCACTAATAATATCACCCCTTTCAATATAGAATAAAGTAGAATCAGTAAAAAAATAACCCCGCCGATCACGCCCCAATCAAGGAAAAACTGAAGCACCATATTATGAGGGTGTAGGCCAAAAAAGTGGCCTTGAATAAAATAGTAACCGTTCGGGCCAAAACCCAACCAGGGTGACTCTTTTATGGCATTGATAGATACGCTCCATATTGCCAATCGGTTTGATGAAAATCTGTTTACATCAAATTCACCGTCAACACCTAAGTGACTAATAAACCACCCCATTCCATTCCATGAGTAAATCGAAGTTTGGTAAGCAATAATGAGTGAGGTGATAATTAAGCCAGTAAGAAAAAAAATCTTTTTATAATTTAATTCCTTATATTTCCTAAGATAAAAAAGTAGAAAGAACAAGCTGATGTACACAGAGGCGATGGCTGTTCGCCCACCTAACCAAACCAAAAAAGACAAATTAACTAACGCAATAAAACCATATAAAATAAAGAAGCGGTCATTAAATTGCTTTGTTAGAAGCCAAAGAACTGAAGTTAATGAACCTATAGTAAATAAATATCCAATATAACGAATGTTTGATGCGAACGGGGGGCTATGCAATAAAAAAGATTCAGGTATTACAATGCCCGAATTAATTATTAGATAAAATATGTACACTATTATCAAGTTGGACAGTGCGACCGGATTTAATGATAGTCCATTGCTATACTTTGATTTGGCAAAAAAACTAATAATACAAAGAAAGAATATTAGATGCATTGAGGTAAATAGATAGCTGAGTGTTGCAATGTAGATCTGAAAAGATGATGCATTTTGAAAAAATAGTTGGATGTAAGAGGCATTAAAGAAAAAGTACCAGAGTATAGAAAGCCATAATAACAATTTGTTTTTAAATAAAAAGTTAAGCGCATCTATAGTTTGATTGAAAAGGAAAAAAGTCATAACAAAAACCAATTCACAACTGGCAATATAAAGGCCGGTTTGGTAGGGGGGATACCAACCTACTAATGCGACAAAAAATGCAGAACAGACCAACAGCAGAGCTAATAAACGATCTTTTTTTAGATCTAAATTGGAATTTGCTAAAATAACAGTCATAACTCACTACCTTCTACTGTTGTGCTGCTCGTATCAAAAATCACGATATAGCCACTGGTTATGTAAGCGTCTAATCAATACCTATTACTACATGCTTTATAAGGATCAAACTTATAGTCATTTTCATAATGTTTACATAGCGCATGTAACATCGCTTTTAACGGGGCCTTACCTTTGTAAAGAGCTGAGGGGATCCAATTTTTAGCGATTAAATCGATTAATATGAGATCTTCCATCTCCGGCAGCATCACTAATTGCCAATCCTGAAAGTAAACTGAACGCTGTTTTTTAGGGATAAAGTCAAAGTATTTTTCAGGTTTTAGTATGACCTTTCCTTTTTTATTGACCCTGTAATTATCCTTCGTTTCATAGAAAACTTTCTTCGTGTCAATAAAGCTATTGTTAATTGCTTTTACTGGCAGTGAAGATTCGACGAAGATAAATCTATTATTAAGCAAGGAGTTATTCTCAAGCGGTAATGGTGCGCCTTCACTTTTTGTTAAGTTTAAATTTAACTTTTGGGCAATCGTTGGCACTATGTCGATAATGGAGAAATTACCGTTTATTACTTTAGCTTGATTTATTCTTTTGCCATTTTTGTATTCGCTATAGGACAATAAAATTTTGGCTTGTTTTTGATCTAAGATATTTGTGCCATGTCCCCAGGCGTCAACGTTTAACAACTGCAAACCAGCTTCCCTTGGCGTTAATTTATCAGCTGTTAATTTAAAACTTTCACCATGATCGGAGAAGATAAAAACCAGCGCATTCTCCAACATTCCTTGCTGCTCTAATTTATCCATAAAATCTTTGAACTGCATATCAAGTTTGTTCAGTAATGACAGATACATAAAGTGGCTATAATTGTCTTGCCAAAGATCTGTATCGACATTGATAAAGTCTTTGGAGGTGAAGGGCCAATGCAGCATACAAAAGTGGACTGCTAAAAAATTAGCGTTATTTACAGATAAATTATTTAATACGCGATTATTAAAAACAGTAGGATCGTAGGTTTTACCATTACCTCTGTTAGTGAATATATAAGGCATAAAATATTCCGCTAACTTAGTATTTGCGAGAATATTAATTATTGGGAAGTCGGCAATACTGGTGATCAATTGATCGGCAAAACCTGTTTCCGGGCCAATCGCCAAATCAAAACCATAGCTTTCATCAATCGGGTTAAAGCGCCGCTCATCCATCGCATAGAGAGTGTGGTAACCCTTTTCTTTTAATAAATCGGTGAACTCTAATTTTTTGTCCAGAAAATTATCGGGCGTTAAATTGAATCTGCCGCCATGGGTTATGGGGTATTGTGATTTTAATAGACTGAACCATGCTACAAATGTGCGCGCGACCGTGGTGTAGGTATCCTGATAACTTATTGAATTTTTGATAAATCCATCAATAGCTGGCGTTAAAGTAGAGGATTTATAGGGTATGTTTAAATGATCGGGTCTAAGTGCATCTAGGCCTATTATGATTATATTGGGTTGGTTAATTGTTGCAGCACTGGCTGTTTTTAAATTAAACGAATAGGGCAGACTAAAAAAAACGCAAATTGCCACAATTAATAGCGCACGGATATATTTTTTTTCAGTCAACAAGCTACCAATAAAAAGAGCAAACAAGCAAAAACCTAAGCTGGCAATAAAGAAAATAGAGCTCAGGAAAGATTCTCTGAAAATAGCCAAGAGGGATGTGGGTGTATAGTATGAATTAGCACAGATGCTCAGTAAAAGATGCAGCACAACGATAATAAGCCAAGTTAAGGTTCTGATATTATTGTTCTCAGTTATATTAAAGAAGGGCTTGCATGAAGTGCAAATGATATAAGCCCAAAACAGCTGCAAGAAAAAAAAGGTAAGCGCAAAAAAACTTAAATCAACAATTAATGCGCCATTTAGGACGGTTTTTGTGTTTTCTGCGCTGAAAATGGTCAAAATTGAAATGTCAGAGTAGGGCTGTAAGCTACTCCTGTAATTCAAAATTAAAACGCTAAGCAAGAGTAATAATGCGACAGTTCTAAAAAATGTCCTTTTTACTGAAACAGGTTCAACGCTACTGTTATTTTTCATTTAACTCACTACCTTCACTCTTTATTACCTTGGCTACCTTAAATTTATCTGCTTCGGTAATAATTCTGCTGTCATCTCTCGATGCGGGCCAATCTCCCGCATGAATATATCTATTGGCGACAAGTGAGTTGGGGTCTTCAATATTATTGAGTTCTCCCCTGATAGTATAATAGCGGTAGCCGTAATATATTATCGGAGAGATCAGTACTGTCAGCAGGCTGGAAAGTAATAAATAAATTATTAACGGGGATGACTTAACCCTTTTAAATAGAGAAAACATTCTTACCCCCTTTTCAGGTTCATTTATAATTAATGTAATTGTAGGCCAATTTTTTGCATGTCACGGATCATCTTTTTTACAGTAAACGGAGGGATTAAGAATTAGGGGAGGGTGGTAAAATTAATGTATGTCAATTATATATAAGATGCGACTATACTAAGTAAATAGAGTTTTTAGCATTACTTATCAAATTGGGAATAAGTGTTGGCTATAGGTCAAAAATAGGATTGTTGATCTTTTTTTACATATATTTATTTTTGCTAAAGTATATTTTCAATTAGTTATTTAATATCAGCTTCTTGAATTTTATTTTTTCATTAAAAATTTCACTAAACGCTACCAGCACGGGTCAAAAATCACGTTAATAGCGTGTGTTTTTTTTGACAGAATCATAAAAAACAGTAATGCTTTGGTATCCAATAGTAATTTTTAATAGTAATTTTTAATAGTAATTTTTAATAAAACCTTTGTGACTAAAAGGGATGTTAATGATGGTTCATAACGCAAGTCGTTTACTTTTAATCGCATTTGATAGCGTATTAGCGCGACGCTGCTGCGAAGATCTCCGCATCTATTGTGATATTGATTGCATCAGCTCTATGGCTGATCTTGAACGTTCAGTTATTAATCCGGGCGCGGTTATTTATCTCATGGACCATACCAGTGCTAATCACCTTTATAATATTAATTTTATCCGCCATCAATATCCAGACAAACAGTTTTTTGTTATCAGTGCTTCCGTCTCTATCCCCTTATTGCAGCAATCGTTACATACGGGCGTTAATGATCTGTTTATTTACCCACTATCAGAGCAGGATAAACAAGCTCTACTCTGTACGTTAAAAAATAAAACGAGTGTAGATATTTTTAATGAACTGCCAGTTACAAACAGTGAGCAGGGCGGTTCTAAAATAATTAAAGAGCATCCGCTCTTTGTTGTACTCGAACTCATTGAGCGAGATTATACTAAAAGTCTTTCTTTGCAGGATTTGTCAAATGCTGTTCATTTAAGCCCTAGTCGTGTTTGCCATCTGTTTAAAGATATATGTGGCATAACTTATAGTTGCTACATGTTATGTCGGAAGATTGAGGAGAGCGAACGATTGTTAGCGGTCGCTAAAAGCTCTATCAGCAGCATCTCCTATCAGATAGGGTTTGCAAATCCATCACACTTTTGCCGGACTTTTAAAGAGTATTTAAATATTACGCCGACCGCTTATGCAAATGGTAATCGGGATGTCGAGTACAGTCCGGTTTATTTACAATATCAAAGATTACGATCTGAGCTATTTCTGGATTTGGCAAGAGAGGTTCAAGAACAATCGCTTTATTTTGTAGGAAAGCACCATGCTTCATGATCTTTTAGCTATTACTAGAAAAGTTTATGGTGTTGTTTTTCTTATCGTTTTCGTTTCTATATCACAGCCCCTTATACTAAACGCTCAGCCTCTATTATTTACTGATCATGAAAATGGCCGGCCTGTTAATAAAATAGAAAAAAAAGTAACCCCTTATCAAAACACTTTAAAGCAATCGGAAAAAGAATACCTTTGGTTTAACCGCAATGGATTAACATTATCCGGACGAACGCTGTATTGGCTGTTAGCGGATCTTGGTTGGCAGCAAATAGTTAATATTAATGAACTACCGAAAGAGAGTTACAGGCAATATGATCGCATTTTAACCAATGGGTTTTTAGAATTAATTAATGTAGATAGTCAGAAAAGCGGTTTACCCTTAGCTAGTGCAGACTCGCGTCTCATTCAGGCTGTTAATGAGGATTCAACGGATCAGTTGTTATTTTCCTTGATTCCAGAATATAAACAGATAAATCAATTGCGAGCAGCAATTTCAGATTATCGGTTTCTTTCTGCTTCACCATGGCCAACACTGGATCTTAATTTCAAGCCAAAACTAGGGCAAAGCCACCCGCAAGTAAAAGAGATCAGAGAAATATTAGTCCGCTTGAGCTGCCTTGCGCAAAATGCTCAACAAAAAAATCGCCTGGATATATTTGATTCAGTGGTTATCTCCGCCTTAAAAAAATTTCAGCGCCGCCATGGTTTAGTCGCCGATGGCGAGTTGGGGCCACAAACCTACAGGGCTTTACAGATCTCTCCTAAGCAACGCATTAAACAGCTGCAGGTAAATTTATGGCGTTGGTTTACGCTTCCTAATCACCCGCCAGAGAAATATTTAGTTGTTAATATACCCAGCTATCAGTTGTCAGTTATGGAAGGAGGTGAGCCAATATTAGAGATGAAAGTGATCGTCGGCAATAGCAAAAATCAAACGCCGCAACTTATTACTCAAATAAATCGGCTGACATTTAACCCGAGTTGGACGCCCACATTTAATATTATTAAAAATGAATTAATACCTGCATACCGAAAAGATTTTTTATCTTTAAAACGGCAGAATTTTCAGCTGCTTAAGGGGTATTGGGAAAATGTTCAAAGTAGAGAAATTGATCAACCGAATCTGAACTTGATGCAATTATTGCAATCTTATCGGTTAGTACAAGCGCCCGGTGATAATAATGCATTAGGTTATTATCGTTTTAACATTCCCAACAACCACGCCATCTACCTGCATGACACACCCGTTAAATCCCTGTTTAAAAAAGAGGAGCGGGCGTTAAGTCATGGCTGTGTTCGCCTTGAAAACGCTGGCCTGCTTGCTAAGTACTTGCTTACTTTTGAAAAATCATATGATGAAAATATGTTGTTTGCAGCTATTGAATCGGGGAAAACAACCCATATAGAGTTAAGTAACCCGTTACCTGTTTATATTACCTATCAAACGGTTTGGATTGATCAGCAAGGCGAATTGCGTTGGTCACCAGATATCTATGATCTTGACAAGAAGACGTTGAAAATAAAATAACAAATATAACGCAATTTCATACAACAATAAGCAATCCTGTGATAACACTTTCTGATAATCCTCTCTAATCTTAACAATGACCACTCGTTAATTTATTAACGCGTTAATGGAAGTCGGTGGTATGAGTGGCAAAGTTATTATTTACTTTTAAATCATGAGATAGGAGTAATTTCCAATGAGAAATATTAAAGGTTTATTCACAGAGTTTATTAAAGATGAAAGCGGTCTAACCGCTGTTGAGTATGCGATTGCCGGTGCGTTGGTTGTGGGGGGAATGGTAGCCGCATTCCAATTGCTCGGTACAAATGCAACAAGTAAAATCAACGAATTAGCAAGCGCGGTAAATGGTAATCCATAATAACCAGATTAACGGGATGAGCAATGGAAGATTTCAGTGTGCTGATTAAGCTCTCTATTATTCTGCTGGTATTTTCAATATCACTTTATTTTGATTTGAGATACCAGCGCATCCCTAATCGGTTATGTGTAATAACCTTAACCATCGGATTTGTTGTGCAATCTTATTTTGCTGGCTGGGCTGGTCTGTTAACGGCATTGTTGGGGGCAGGAGTTGCCTTTCTTCTTCTGTTCCCCGCTTTTGCCTTAAAGCTGTTAGGCGCCGGTGATGTTAAATTGATGGTGGCCATCGGCGCTTTCTTAGATATCAAACTGTTACTTTGGACTCTGATTTACGCTGTTATAGCGGGGGCGCTTACCAGTATTTTCTTGGCGTTATACAAATTGGGCTGGCGGCCCTTTAAAGAGATATTTTTCCATTATTTACGCTGTTTATATCTGCGTCAGTTTATAAGGGCAAGTAACCAACAGTTTTTAAAAATGCAAGTCCCTTATGCACCCGCGCTTGCCATGGGATGGGTTTGGGCTTGCAGTCAAAACGAGCAAATTGTCAGGCTTATTGCTAATTTCAATTATCAATTTGGGGTGTAAAATGGGACTGTTTAACTTCCAAAAACAACAAAAACAACAAGAGATTGATCAGCATAGCAGTGCCGACAAATTGGCAACTAATATCGGCTCTGATGAATCCTCTCAGCCTGTAAAAATGGACGAGCACTCTAAATGCAACGATTCTGATAATATTGACAAATTTGTTTGTGATAACAAACTGCTCAATTTAGCGCCTCGCCCTTCAACCATTACAGAAACCGGTCTCTCTATTAGTTTGCTACTTAACCTGTTAGTGAAGCATCTGCAGGTGGGGGGGGTATATACCATTAGAGAGTTGGCAGAAAAACTGGCTTTATCGGGGGGAATAGTTAAAGAGGTAGTCGAGCAAGCGAAAGGCTTATCTTGGATTGAAAACAGGCAAAGCCGCTCTGATGGTCAGATGCGCTATGCGCTAAGTAATCTGGGTGATTTGCAGGCGGAAAAATCATTTTTGAAAAATGGTTATCTGGGCAGTGCGCCTATCCCCTTAGAGCAATATATTAAAGTTGCAAAGAGTCAGTCCAGCCGTAGTGCACCACTTTCGAAAACTGAGTTGGATAGGGCTTTTGAACACTTGATTTTCCCAGCTGAGCTGATTGAAAGAATTGGCCCGGCCCTTAATTCTATCAAACCCATTTTAATTTATGGCAAACCGGGGACGGGTAAAAGTTATTTCTGTCGCCACTTAAACCTTGTATTTGGGGATCAAGTGCTAATCCCATACGCAATCGAGGTTAATAATGAGATCATTCAAATATTTGACCCTGAGATTCACCAAACCACCTACCAATCTAAGAGTGATGATTTACTGAAATTGGCCAGCGGTTTTGATCAACGCTGGCAGCTGTGCCGTCGCCCGGTAGTTGTTACTGGTGGCGAACTCACATTAGAGATGTTGGAAGTTCGGTTTGACCATAATTCTAGAATCTATCAGGCACCATTACAGCTGAAGGCCAATAACGGTATTTTATTACTTGATGACTTAGGTCGTCAGAAAGTCACTCCGAAGGCGTTATTTAATCGCTGGATTGTTCCTTTGGAAGAAAGAAGAGATTTCTTATCTTTACCGTCAGGACACCATTTTGAAGCGCCTTTTGAACTGTTGCTGCTGTTTTCTACAAACTTATCGCCAAAAGATCTGATAGACGATGCATTCCTAAGGCGTCTGGGATACAAAATACCTTTTTTCGGCCTTGATAAAAAACAGTTCAAAGAGATTTGGTTCCAAGAGTGTGAGGTGAATGGACTGCTTTGCGAACAGGCTCAATTTGATTATTTGACAGACCATCTGTTCAC
>NZ_JBLIEK010000103.1:0-13579 GCF_047632995.1 Psychromonas sp. | reverse complement strand
AGAGTTAAATGGAGAGGCTTGTAAAATATGGGATGGTGTAAGGGCTGATAAATTACATATATTCTCAACAAGAAGCATGGGAAAGCGAATAACCAGCATTGAAAGCTTGAACCAGGCGCTTGCTAAGCATATTGGAATTGCAGCGGTTAAAGCAAGAGAGCAAAAATCATTGTGTGGTACTTTGATGGCTTTCGCCGCTAATAGTCCTTTTGATGAAACCCCATGCAGTTATAAACTCCTCAAACAGTTTAACCCACCAACGAATGATACATCTCAACTCCTTAAAGTGATCAGCGATAATATTAATCAACTATTTAAACCAGGCGTTGCTTATTACAAAGTAGGTATAGGCTTATTAAACTTAAGCAGTGAAGCGCACCAGCAATGGGATTTATTCAATCCTCCACAGGGAAACGGTCCTTTAATGAATGTGCTCGATAAAATAAATCAGCGTTATGGCACTGACAGTGCCTTTTTTGTAGCACAAGGCATAGATGAACAATGGTCGATGCGCCGTGAATTATTAACCCCGCAATATACAACGAACTGGCACCATATCCCGCATATTTCCTGTTAGAGTACTCCTACAAAATTTTGATCATTGAGCCACAGGAAAATAACCTCTGATTTAACGACCAAAAATAACCATGATTATTTAATAAATACACTCTCCTTTTGAGTACCCTCAAATACCCTTTATCACGCGGTGTACAAGAGATAGTTATCCATCTTTTCCCTCTTGGGTGTAGAAACCGATCATGCCGTTTTCCTAAGATAATTGCCCACCCTAATCATTTTTAGTTTTCTGTTTTATTCTTCGAGTTGACGAATTTCTAATTGTTCATACGTTTATTTTCATTGCCTCTGATTGCATCTAATTTGAATTTTTTTGAATATTATTACGCGTTGTCATTCTATTTCTCCAGTTAAGTTCATTATGTATTAACTAGGGTGTGTGAATATATTAAACCACGTCACACTTATTATTTGAATCTAAGACATGAATAAGGATGCAAACATCTTATTACCGAATAATTTATTAAGTGAATCCGCTCTAGCGGAAATATTATTAGGAGGTCGGCATGCGTGTGATATGCATAAACTTTAATACGAGTTTTCAGCATGGGGAATTACCAGTCAATAGCCTTCTGATCTCGTTGTAATGACTTTAATAAAAGTATTAATAAGCATAGCTTTTTTATTGTCGCCCATAAATTTATTTGAACCCTGCCTAGATTTACAACACCATAAATAGAAAAGGAGGTTAGGCTTCTTCTTTGTTTATGGAGTTGCTACTAGTTTTAATCCCTTTTTACTCACAATATTCGACGTGACTTAGATCGCAATTGTAAGACTTAAATTATTTCTAAATTTTTTTTACTATAAATAATCAATTTTCACGTATTAAAATGTTAATTTAATGTTTAATAAATGCTTCAAGTTATTACATTTTCTATTTTTTTTATTCAATATCAGACTTTAATTTCCTTTTAAATACTACTTGTTAATGAAGTGTTAATTTTATGTTTCTTGTATTACTGTCTCGTTAACATTATCGTGCTTGAGTCTCATAATTAGCTTGTTGTTTTGTTATTTATTTTGTTAAGAGATTAAGCTCGTCCTCGTGCTTTATCGCACATTAAATAAACGTTCACTCATACACAAAGGATGACTAACGATGAAAAAGAATTTATTTAAAATTGCAGCATTGAGTCTTGCAGTTATAACAACTGGTATTCAAGCTAAAGAATATGAAATTGTAAATGTGGTAAAAATTGCAGGGATTCCATGGTTTAATTATATGGGTAAAGGGGTAGAGCAGGCAGCTAAAGATTTATCAGTTAATGCTTATCAGTTAGGTGGTTCTTCAGTAGATCCCGCACAACAAGTGAAGATAATCGAAGATCTGATTGCTAAGGGCGTTGATGCAATAACCGTTGTTCCAAATGATGTACAAGTACTTGAACCTGTTTTCAAAAAAGCCAGAGAAAAAGGGATCGTTGTTTTAACTCATGAAGCACCGAAGGGGCATAATGCTGATTGGGATATTGAAACAATTGATAATACTGCTTATGCAAAAACGACAATGGACGCATTAGCAGAAGGCATGGGCAAACAAGGTGGTTATAATATTTATGTTGGTTCACTGACTGTTCCACTGCATAACAATTGGGCTGATGTAGCCCTTGCTTACCAAAAGTCTGAATACCCTGATATGTATGAAGTTTCATCACGTATGCCTGTGTCAGATAGTATTGAGGATTCTTACGCTGCAACAAATAATTTAATGAAAGCACACCCGGATATGACGGGAATTGTTTCTTTTGGTTCATTAGGCCCCATTGGTGCAGGTGAGGCAGTTAAAAAGAAACGTGCTAAAAATAAGATGACTATTGTGGGTGTAACGATGCCATTGCAAGCTGCACCGTATTTTAAAAGAGGTGAAATAGACAAAGGTTTCTTATGGAATCCTGCTGATGCTGGTTATGCGTTAGTTGAAGTAGCGAAGATGATTCTAGATGGGAAAAATGTTACTGATGGAATAACGCTTGATAAATTGGGTAGTGCGAAAATTGATACTGAAAATCGTGTTATTAATTTTAATAAAATTCTTGTAGTTGATAAAAATAATGCAGATAAATTAGGCTTCTAAAAAATATATTTAACAAGAGCATCTTTATGGTGCTCTTTATTGAAATCTTTAATAATAGGAGACACCAATGCTAACTGAAGAATTTATTAGCTTAAAAAATACGTCTAAATTTTTTGGCCCAGTAAAGGCATTGACGAACATCAATTTAACTTTTAATAAAGGAGAAGTGCATTGTTTAGCGGGAAAAAATGGTTGTGGGAAAAGTACTTTATTTAAAATTATTTCTGGTGTGTATCATCCCGAACCAGGATCTGAAATTATTCTTGATGGAAAATCATATACAAAATTAAATCCTCATCTTTCAATACAGAAAGGAATCCAAGTTATTTATCAGGATTTATCTCTTTTCCCGAATTTATCTGTTTCTGAAAACATAGCTATTCAAAACCACATCGCATGGACTAAAGGTCTGGTAAGACAAAAAAATATGGATGCCATTGCACTAAAAGCGATGGATAAAATTGGTGTTTCATTACCGCTAACTAAGTTGGTAGAAAAGTTATCCATTGCAGAGTGTCAGCTGGTTGCAATATGTCGCGCGATGGCTTCTGATGCAAAACTGGTGATCATGGATGAGCCGACGGCTTCATTAACGCGTACGGAAGTAAATAATTTAATTAAAGTTGTTAAGGACCTTAAAAGTAAAGGTATTACCGTCGTTTTTGTTAGCCATAAACTTGATGAAGTGATGGAAATATCAGATCGTATAACAGTTATTCGTGATGGTAAAACAATTGGTACTTATCCCGCACAAGATGTTGATAGCCATGAGCTTGGTTTTTTAATGACAGGGCAACACTTCGAGCATACGCCAATTGGAAAATATAGTGAAAACGGACTGATTAAATTTGAGGCCATTAATTTGCAGAAAAAAGGCCAATTCAGTAATATCAATTTAAAAGTACATGCTGGAGAAATTGTTTCAATTACAGGGTTGTTAGGCGCTGGACGCACCGAATTATGCTTGGCGTTATTTGGTATGACGCAGATAGATAGTGGCGAAATTCGAGTGAATGATAAAAAAGTCTCACTTCAATCCAATCGAGATGCCATTAAAAATGGTATTGGTTATGTATCTGAAGACAGAATGGCAACTGGGCTCATTATGGAGCAAAGTATTGAAAGTAATACGACAGTCTCAATTTTACCCAAGCTTAAAAATAAAAATGGTCTATTTGATCATATTAAAGCAAGTAAAATAGTTGGAAAACTTATCTCATCACTATCCATTAAAGTATCCGATTCTTCACTACCTGTGACCAGTTTATCTGGAGGGAATGCTCAGCGTATATCAATCGCTAAATGGATTGCAGCAGAGCCTCAAATTTTGATTTTAGATTCTCCAACCGTAGGTGTTGATATTGCGAATAAAGATAGTATTTATAAAATCATTCAAGATCTAGCAAAAACAGGTGTGGCGATCATTCTGGTAAGTGATGAAGTACCTGAAGTTTTTCATAACAGCCATCGTGTGATGGTAATGAAAGCAGGTGAAATTACCCATGAGTTTAACCCCTATTCATCTTCGGAAGAAGAAATTACGGAGGCTGTAAATGCATAATTTATTCTTGAATAAAATTTTAAAAACTCATGAATTTAATTTGGCAATGATTATTGTAATATTGTTTATTGGGCTTACAGTTAGCACTGAAGGCTTTCTTACCTTGGGTAATATCTTTGATATGTCAGAGAGTACTGCTGTGTTAGGTATTATGGCTTGTGGGTTGTTTGTCGTTTTAATTGCAGGTGGCATTGATATCTCATTCCCAGCTACCGCAGCCATTGCGCAATATGTTTCTGCAACTTATATATTAAGTTTAGGCGGTAATTTTTTCATCGCCTTTGCGATTGCTGCTGCGGTTGGCATAGTATTAGGATTAATCAATGCTGTGTTTGTTTATAAGTTAAAAGTCCCCTCCATCATTATTACCATTTCTACATTAAACCTATATTTTGGGTTGTTAATGTATTTCAGTAAAGGTGAATGGCTGTACGGCTTTCCTGGTTGGTTTATGGATGGCATCCATTTATTTCCCTTTATTGGAAATGATGGATACGATTATAGTTTATCGCTACCTATTATCACCTTCTTCGTTATTATCGTAATTACTTCAATTTTTATGTCTAAAGTCCGTTTAGGGCGACAAATTTATGCCGTAGGTGGTAATGCAGATGCGGCGAGTCGGATTGGGGTTAATATTTTTACAATTAATCTATTAGTTTATGGGTATATGGGGATGTTAGCCGGCATCGCTTCGATTGTACAAATTCAAATTTCACAATCGGTTGCACCAATTACATTAATGGGTTTTGAATTAACAGTTCTCGCTGCAGTGGTGCTTGGTGGGGTAAGTATGACGGGCGGAAAAGGGTCGTTATTCGGTGTTATATTAGGAGTCGCGTTGTTAGCTATATTGAAGAATGGTTTAACATTATTAAGCATCCCATCTTATTGGCATACTGTTTTAACTGGAACGATTATTGTCTTCAGTATCAGCATGACCGCATTAAACAATAAAAAACAAAAATTACGGGAGGTATAATGAATCAATTTCTTGATACATTAAAATTACCTAAAGATGCAAGTGCACGTTATTTAATTGTATTACTCTTTGGTTCATTGGCGTTTATGTTAATTGCGAGTGGCGAGGTGTTTTATTCATTGTCAAACTTACAATCCATAGCATCGCAAATCCCGTTATTAGGTGTATTTGCACTTGCAATGGCGGTTTGTATGTTAACGGGAGGCATTAACCTTTCTATCATCGCCACAACGAATGCAAGTGCTTTGGTGATGGCAAATATTATTGTTATTGCCCCTGAAAGTAGCGCTGTATTAGTGTTGGCTTTATTGGCTGGATTAGTTGCTGCCATTATTATCGGCATATTTAACGGCATGTTAATTGCCTACATTGGCGTGTCTCCTATTTTGGCAACACTAGGGAGTATGACTCTCATTAACGGTATAAATGTATTACTTTCAGGTGGTAGTGTGATTTCGGGCTTTCCTGATAGCTTGCTATTGCTTGCTAGTGGTGCTGTGTTGGGGATTCCCATTCCTTTATTATTACTCGTTGTGATTGGTTTTATATTGTGGGTAATACTTGAACATACCGTACTTGGACAAACTATCTTTTTGCTTGGTTCAAATGAAGAAGCGACGCATTATTCAGGTGTTAACACAAAAAAAACGTTATTGTATGTTTACGCAATTTCTTCAATTTTATGTTGGGTTGCGGCATTAATCATGATGGCTAAATTCAATTCAGCAAAAGCGGGTTATGGTGAATCTTATCTTTTAACCGCAATTCTAGCTTCGGTACTTGGTGGTATTAATCCTGATGGTGGATTTGGACGAGTTATCGGTATTGGCATAGCACTGATCGTTTTACAAGTATTAGAAAGTGGAATGAATTTATTAGGTGTAAGTAGTTATTTAACAATGGCGCTTTGGGGAGGGATTATTATTTTGTTCATCGCTCTAAAAAGACAAAAGGCCTAATGGAGGGATTAAAGTGACAACATATTTTATTGGTGTTGATGTTGGTAGTGGTAGTGCTAGAGCAGGTATTTTTGATGTTTTTGGACAAAAAATAGCAGACGCTAAGTACGATACAAAAATGTTTAAACCTCAGCAACTGTTCGTAGAGCAATCTTCTGATGATATTTGGGATTGTGTTTGCCGATCAGTGAAAGAGGCTTTATTAAAAGCCAATATTGAAGCGGTTCAAGTGAAGGGAATAGGTTTTGATGCGACTTGTTCATTAGTTGTGTTAGATGAAGATGGTTTGCCATTATCGGTTAGTCCAACGGGAAGAAGTGAGCAAAATGTTATTATGTGGATGGATCATCGCGCAATAGATCAAGCGGAGCGTATTAATGCAACGAATCATAATGTGCTTAACTATGTCGGTAATCATATATCTCCTGAAATGCAGACACCGAAATTATTATGGCTAAAAGAGAATCAATCAAATATCTGGGGTAAGGCTAAGTACTTTTTTGATTTACCAGATTTCTTAACGTGGAAAGCAACAGCGAGTAATAATCGTTCCTTATGTTCAGCTGTCTGTAAGTGGACATATATTGGACATGAAAAGAGATGGGACGATGATTTTTTTGCACAGATAGGGTTAAGCGAACTACTTGAAAATAATGCACAGTGTATTGGTAATACAATTCGACCAATGGGAGAAACAATTGAGGATGGACTAACACTTAAAGCAGCAAATGAACTAGGGTTATTAAAAGGCACGAAAGTTGGTGTTTCTATAATTGATGCACATGCAGGTGGTATAGGGGTATTAGGAGCCGTTGGTGTAAAAGGAGAAAAAGTTGATTTTAACCGTCGCTTAGCGTTAATTGGTGGTACTTCTTCATGTCATATGGCGGTATCAGAGTCACCTCGTTTTATCGATGGGGTTTGGGGTGCATACTATAGTGCCATGATTCCTAAATATTGGCTAAATGAAGGCGGGCAATCAGCAACAGGGGTATTGATAGATCACTTTATATCATCTCATCCTTTATATAGTGAGTTAAATAATAAAGCGTTTGAAGAAAAGTGTACTATTTACGAATTACTTAATGCGCACTTATTGCAATTGGCTGGAAGCAAAGATCGTATCGCTTACTTAACAAAGGAAATTCATGTACTGCCTTATTTTCATGGTAACCGTTCTCCTCGTGCTAATCCGAATTTAACGGGATCGATTGTTGGCTTGAAAATGTCAAAAACCATCGATGATATGGCACTTTCATATTTAGCTGTTATCCAAGCTGTCGCCTTAGGAACGCGTCATATTATCGAAGTAATGAATCAATCAGGTTATGAAATAGATACTATCATGGCTGTTGGTGGTGGAACTAAAAATTCTATTTTCTTACAAGAGCATGCAAATGCCACTGGTTGTTTAATGCTATTACCAGAAGAAAGTGAAGCGGTATTGCTTGGTTCGGCTATGTTAGGGGCTGTAGCTGCAAACTTTTACGATGATATTCCTGATGCTATGGCTAATATGAGTCGTATTGGACGGGTCACTACACCACAATCGAACAATATTAAGCGTTATTATGATGCAAAATATCGTGTTTTTCATCAAATGTACCATGATAGCGAAAAGTACCAACAGATGATGACTGACGTGCTTTAATTGATTTACCCACCCCAGTTAAGAACTAATAAACTTAGCTGGGGAAATGAAATGACAACAAAAAAACACTCTAAAGAATTCAAAATTGATGTAATTATCCTCGTTATTGCAAAGAAAAACACACCATTCTGTAGTTTCTATCACATCACTACCAGAGGCTTTTGATCTTTCAAGGTTGTTTTTGCAGAAGTTTATTGGCTATTTATGGCAATTATAGATAAGTGTTGAAATTTATAGGATCGCCTTAATCCAAGCTTCTGCAGCATAGCTTTAATGCATAAAATATAGTTTATAACACCTACCTTCTACATCGCCCTAATTATACAAGGTAGAGCCTATGTAGTGTGGTTATTCCATATAAATAGGTGATAACGTAGTAGCAGTTGTCATCAAACGCAGTACTTCGGGTTCATCTCAACGTGTTTTGTTCATTGCAGAGCTAGATTCACTTAGATGGCTAAGTCACATCTCAATCGCCGAGATCAAAACTCATTCAAATTGAAGTAAATTCAACCTGAAAAGGTCCCCTAGACCAGCATTAAAATCACATTGGTTATTTTTGCTAGCCCATTGTACTTTTATTATATCGTATCAGGATTCTCCATAAGTTCTAATGGATAATCCCCTAGTTTTTCAACCTCAAACCCGTTTGCTTTGAATTTCTCATAATCAAAATTGCAGAGCTCATCACAAGCCAATTTATGAAAATCATAAAAATTGGGCCACCATTTATATCCATCTCCTAGGTTGTGCCCCAGATAAGCATCAACTATATCTTTACCCATTTTTGGTGCCACGTAGAAAGCGCCCATAGCCAGTACGTTTACACCATTTCCGGTAATCGACCTTAAAGCGGCTGGTACACTCTCAACAACTCCTGCAAAAACGCCTGGACATTTGCTGGCAGCAATATGGATTCCCATTCCAGTACCGCAAAACAGTAAAGCTCTCTCAAATTCACCTTCTGAGATTTTTGCTCCGGTCTTTAGGCCAATTCTATGAAACATCTCCGGATTTTCTTCATCTTCAGACCTAACACCAATATCTGTTACAGTCCAACCCTTATTTTTGAGATGTTCTACTATGACTTCTTTTAATGGGAAGCCAGCAAAATCCGCAGCAACCAAAATCTGTTTGTCTTTTATGGTTTTCATATGATGCACCTTTCAATCTATAGTTATTATTCTGTCTTATAAGAATTGATTATTTTTAATATAAAAAACATCATATTACGTCACGTAATGCAATTCAATCAGTTTTTGAAGGGATATTTAGGTGCTGTAAATTTAACAGCTGCTCTATCAATTCTGCGTTAATCTGAGAAGAATAATTCTAATATTTACGCCGGTTATCATTATCCATGCGGTTTGGCTATATCATCATTTTACTATTATCTATCTATATATCGAAGATATTGTCTGCTAGAAAGGTGTCATTGTAAGCTATAAAAAATTCATCAAAGGTGCTAAAAGAATGGGGCAAGTCATTACAAGCAGATATATCTTGACGAGCTAACATGTCAGTCTTCAAAATATGAGTTTAATTTCAGCTTATGTTAAATGGCCAAGTTTGCTATTAAAAATGAGGCTTAGGCAGGATTGTCGTGTGTTAGTTGTTATTTTCGTCGGCTAACTTGTCGAAAAACCATCCATTATCCCCTGAAAATTTACAACGGTTTTTAGTGATAATCGGTCACCATAGTGCGCGTTTTAGTTCGAGAAGGGGTAAGCTGCGAAGGCGGTGTTTTTGTCGGTTTACAGCGTATTAGGCATGTCCCTTGCTCAGATAAACCCTTTAGGAACTCTGGATCACAAGTTTCGTACACTTTATATTTTAATTTATTGAAAATAAGCAGTTAATTTTTTATGGTTTGCATTTATAGAGATCTCTATAAATTCAAAGGCGTCATTTTCCCAATATATAATATCAATTTACAATCATGCGTTAGATCCATCTAACTGTTTTATAAGTCTGTTATTATATAATTATTATCAACAAATAAAATTTTAAATGTGTATTAGTGAGAATGCATGCTAATACTATTTTATCTTCAGAATAATTGAAGTATATGTATACAATTTCTTCACCCACACAAGAAAGGAAGAGCAGTTGTGTTTTTTAATAAAAGTAAGAAATCATCCAAAATTAACCTTGGGGTAATTGAGGCGGAGGGTGAATCAAACGAATCATCTTCTGTTAAATTAATTGAAGTTTTCCATGATGATTTAGGGATATTAGAAGAGCTTTCTAGTCAAAAATTTATTGTTATTGGGCGAAAAGGGGCAGGAAAAAGTGCTCTAGCTAGTTATATATTTCATACAATGAATAATAAGGCTACTGATGAGTGTGAAATAATCAAACATGATGCTATTGAGAGAGAGCTTAATCTTCAAGGTCTAGAAGCGGGGAGTGTATTAAGTCTTGATTTTTATAAATGGCTTGTAATGGTAAAATTAATCGAGCTACTTTTAAAACAAGAAAGTCTATTTAGTGATTTAAAGGCATTTGAAAAACTAAAAGAATTTATTGAAATTAATAGGGGTGGTGTAAGAATAACCGCCAAAAAGGTTTCTAATGAAGAAGTATCAGCATCAAAGGGAAGCAATTTTGAATTCGGTATTGATGCAAAACCACTAAAGTCGTTTATGAAGATTAACGACTTAACTTCTGTTAAACAAGTTAAAAACAGTCCCTCTATTTATGAAATTCTGCCAGACTTAGAGAAAGTTATTAGTAAGTTATTATCTTGTGCCCATCGTTCTGCAAACAAAAATTCTTATTGTCTTGTTTTCGATGACCTAGATATAGGCTTTAATGCATCAAATCCAGAAAGCGTATCTAATTTAATATCTCTTCTGCGTGCCACTAAGCAAATAAATCATCAGTGGGGTCAGTATCATTTTAAGTGCCTAGTATTATTAAGAGACGATGTAGAAAGATTACTTTCAAGTAGAGAAAGTGATTTAAATAACCTTTTCTCCTCATATAGTACTAGTTTAAATTGGTATTCAAAAGGCGAGGACACCGAATTAAAGGCTTTTATTGAGCGTAGAATTCGTAGAGCATTCAAAGAGTCTCAAAATTTGGGAGGTGCTAAATGGCTAAATTTAACAACAGCAATGTTTAAAGATGTTATTGATAAAACTTTTTGCAGACCAAGAGATTTGATTGCATTTTTTGAGCCATTAAGTAGTGAAGAGTATCAATACCCTTTATCACCTGATGAAATTAATAAACTAGCTCGTTGTTATGGTCAGCATATTTATCGAGAATTTCAAAATGAGCTCTCATCATTTTATTCTCAAAAAGAAATTAAATTGATTCTAAAAGTGTTGAAAGTCATACATGGAAATAAGTCTACAATTCCTGAAGTACTTGAATTATTTAGTGGAAGTGATCTTGATGGAAACGAAGTATTAAAAGACCTTTATAATAGATCATTTATCGGAATGCTGAATCATAAAAATCACGTTTTCTTCAAATATAAGTGCTTAAGGGGACATACATACGGGGCTGAGTTAATTTTAGATAACGAAGAGAAATTATTAACTCACAATGTATTCTCGCATCAATTTCAAGATTTCTATTAGATTGTATGTTAACCATTTTAAAGCTGTGTAATCGCAGCTAACAACAGCTGTTTAAAAAGGACAAAATAGTGTCAAACTTGAAACCAAGATACCCTAATTCTGCTGGTAGGTTATTGGCTATTTTAGAGAATGTAAAACCAAACAAACCATTTATTTCGGAGCTAGGACCATTATTTTTTGAAGAAGCCCCAACAAAGGATGCTGCACAAAAAGCTTTATTAAGTATAAGGTCTTTGTCTCAGCTTCATTCTATTTATGCTGAATTTATTAAAGATTTAAGTGAAGCCGACATACCCGATGAAGAAAAGAATGTTCTTATTACAGGGACTGCATCTTTAGTTTCTATGATGTATCCAACTAGCGCTGATCAAAATATGAGAGCAGTTAATGCTGCCGAAAAAGCCTTACTAGAAGTTTGTGCAACTCGATTACCCAAAGAAAATGTCATAGAACCTGATGATATTGAAAATATTTTACAAAGTATTATTGAACTCAAGCAATGTGTCAGTGATTTACCGGCTGGTTCTATTTTGAAAACAATACTTCTTGAGCTAATTAGATTAAGCGAAGATTCAATTAATCGTTTTAACATATACGGTGCAAAAGGTTTAAAAAAAGCCTTTAAAAATATGTTAGCTGAAGTCGCTGAAATATACTTACAAGATGATGAAGAAGTTTCTGAAATAAAAAAATCGAATGCTTGGAAAAAAGCGTCAGAACATTTAAAAATATTTGATAGCGTCGCGGCTAAGGCAATGAAGTACAAACCATTAATAGAACAAGCTTCTGGCTACTTATTAGGTGTAGTATAAATACGTATAACAAGTCGCTTATACGGTAAATTAACACTTAGCGAGGCGTTATTTTTACGGGCTGTATATGCGCATTAAACTATTTATTGAAGCAAATGAGGATGGGGAATGGACTACTGTTTTAAGATCATTTTGCGAGTATTTAATTTCACATGAAGGGGATTCTGGTCTAACAAAATTTGGCATATTAGAGAGTTTACCAATAGTTTCAAATCTCTTGGTTTTTTAAATGCATGGGTTTAGTATGAAACCAGAATTTTCAAAATACTTTATTGAATGGGCTGCTTTACAGAATAGGGTATTTGGAGTTGCCCAAAATGGGGTGGTTTTACTTTCTAATAGTGTAACTGTTTCTGTTCCATTAGAGCATGAAATTGAAACTCCAGAATGGTTAAAGTAAACATAACTAATAAGGATAGGTCGTGTGAGCAACGCGAACCACGACTTAATCCGATTGTTGGACAAGTCCGGGCGTTTATCTCTGCTATTAATAGTAAATATTTAAATTGGGGAACGAGGTACTTGACTCGTTGTTGGTGAAGGTTTTTTTCTGGTCGAGTGTTACCGCAATTGCGGTAGAAATTCTCAGAAATTTATTGATTTAAAATATTTTTGTGTGTTTTTACCGATGGAAATATCTGGCAAGTTAAACGAACAAAAGCAGCAGGGTGGTTAAACTACCCAACCATTCCACGTATTAATGGAACCCACGAAACAGCATTAGATTTTAGCCAATTATTGTATAACTTAGATGAAGTTAAGCCGGTATTGCATTGGTTATATCAACCAATATCGGGAACAGATGCACTTAAATTTATCAAAGCTATACAAGCGATTTTTTATGCTCACTCTATTATCAGTGAAGGCACCAATCGAACTTTATTGGATATAATAGATCATGTTTGTCGTGGTATAAATATCAAGCCAGACTTACAACTAACTCAGCTGTACCTACAAAATCTTGGCATTAAAAACTATTATCAAGATGGACTGGAAAATAATTTACATGAATTGTTAATGACACCTGATATGCAGTTTAAAGAATTGACCGAAACTATGACTGAGTTTGATTCTGAAATGGATCATGCCGCTATACATTTATTGTCAGCTTTATATACAGTCGCAAGAAACTTTGCAGAGCATAGAACTAAAAAGAAATTAACGCTGAGCAGTGCGTTTAGCGATGAGTTATTTAATTTTATAAATTTAGGTTTACAGCGAAATTTACAAATAAGTTTGCCTGCAAAGTCAGACAACATGTCAGTTAATGATATTAGAGAAAGTTGTAAAGAAAATTGGGATAGTCATGCCGCAGAACAACATGCGAATTTAACGGAAGTGATTTCATATTTAATGGGGCGAATGAAAAAG
>NZ_JBLIEK010000102.1:0-13740 GCF_047632995.1 Psychromonas sp. | reverse complement strand
CTCTATGCAGCATTAAACCTTCGCCACCTTTAGCGATCACTTGTTCAAGTAATAGTTGCAGCTGCGTATTGCTTTGCACTTTTTGCTGCTTAATCATTTTAAGATAGGGGGAGGCGCTGTTGGCCGTGATATCTTCCATCTGCTTTACCCGCGCAGTGAAATTCAGTAATGAGCTGGGTAGATCAAAAATCATAAAAGTGATTTTCTGCCATTGATCAGTCGTTGCGTTGTGTTTGCGCACAATACCTGATACCTGTTCAAATCGGTTGCGCGCGATCCATAGCTCGCCATCAATCGGAGTATCAGGAAAACCGTCAATGAACCATGAGGGGGCGTTAAATATATTACCTTGGCGGGAGATCAGATTTTTACCGTCCCAGTAAGCACGTATGCCGTCGAGTTTTTCACTTACCCAATACTTTTTAATATCAATATCTTGATGGTAAAGAGTGGCAAGTTGAATGGGAGGTGTTGCTGCTTGTATAAAAGGAGAAAGCAGCAGTGTCAAACAAAAGATTAAAACAGCAGGCATAAATAGACTCCCTAAACAGTGTTTGGATATTTATATCAGTCTAGGGAGTATTTGCGTTAATACAAATTATTCAATAAAACGCATTGAAAGATCGATCGCTTGCACATGTTTTGTCAGTGCGCCCACCGAAATATAATCAACCCCCGTTTGTGCATAGGAGAGGATGGTTTTGCGATTAACATTGCCTGATACTTCTAAATCGGCTTTATGCGCATTTGTATTATTGATGGCAACGGCCTCAATCATCATAGGCACGGTGAAGTTATCGAGCATTACACGCTGCGCGCCTGCACTTAGCGCTTGTTTTAGCTCTTCGATAGATTCCACCTCAACTTCAACCCAACGTTCCGGGTGCTGTTCATTGGCTCTGGCTATCGCTTGTGCTATACCACCGCAGGCAAGGATATGATTCTCTTTAATTAAATAAGCGTCAAACAAGCCGAGACGGTGGTTAAAACCACCCCCGCATAATACCGCGTATTTTGATGCATTACGTAAACCGGGCAAGGTTTTCCGGGTATCAAGCAATTTGCAATTAGTTTCAGCGATTAAGTCGATATACAGTTTAACTTTGCTGGCAATACCTGAGAGTGTTTGTATGAAATTAAGCGCGGTTCGCTCACCGGTTAACAATGTACGCGCCGATCCTTCAAGGGAAAAAAGTTTGCTATTGGCTTGAACAAAGTCACCATCTTTAACAAACCAGGTGATTTTCACTGCTCCATCAAGTTGTCTAAAAATTTCTTGAACCCATGCCTGGCCACAAAAAACAGCATCTTCACGTGTAATAACAACTGCTTTTGCCTGTTTATCCTCAGGAATTAAATTCGCTGAAATGTCTCCTTCAGTGGCTGGCAATCCATTTAAATCTTCATGTAAGGCAATTTTCACGCTTTGTGCTATCTCTTGTGCAACCATGGTTTATTCCCGTCAAACAATAAAAATACAAATATTACCTGCAATGCTTTACTAATAGCAATGATCTCAGACGAGAACTCTTATAAAATGTATAGCTAAGTGACTTGAAGATGCATCTTCAGATGGTTAGGCTATACAATAATTATTAAAGAGGCGGTTTTATGGCATTGGTAATTGGTTTAACAGGGGGGATTGGTTGTGGTAAATCTACGGTATCTTCATTTTTTTCGGATCTCGATATTAGCACTGTCGATGCGGATCTGATTGCTCGTTTAGTTGTTAGCAAAGGGCAGCCTGCGTTGAAACAAATAGCGGACCATTTTGGTAAAGATATATTAATAGACGGGGCGTTAAATCGCTCACTGCTGCGTGATATTATTTTTAAAGATGAAAGCCAGAAAGTATGGCTAAATAATCTTTTACATCCGCTTATTCACTCTGAAATTATAAGGTTATTAGCGCAGGCTAATGGGCCCTATGTTTTATTAGAGGCACCATTATTGTTTGAAAACCGATTAGATCGTTTGACTGATTATAATCTGGTGGTGGATCTTGATCCGGCACTACAGATTAAGCGAGCAAGTGCGCGGGATGGCGTGTCAGCTGAGAGTATAAAAGCAATTATAAGTAGCCAGATAGATAGGCAGCAGCGTCTGCAGAAAGCCGATTTTGTTATTGATAATAACGGCGTTTCACTGGGTAAGTTAAAAAGTGCTGTTATTGATTTGGATCGGCGCTTTAAAACCCTGGAAAAGAAATTGAAATAGGCGTCATTTATTTCCAGTTTGGGCGCTTTTGCTGTACGCTTACTCCTTTACCCTCTGATAAATTTAATAGATAAAATGATCGCTTTTGAATACCCTTTAAATGAGAAAAGTCGTAGTTACTTACGTTTTGAGTTTCTTTTCCAGCAAATAAAAAAAAGTATCTCTTTTACAGATGAAAATGATTCAACTGCTTTTTTCAAAGCGCTCTTTGAGTTGCTTGAATTAAGTGAGCGCTGTGATATCCGCCATGATTTAATTAAAGACTTACGTCTTTTATTAGAAAAAATGAACAGCTGGTTAAACGTTGCCGGAGTTGATTATCATGCTGTCACTCAACTAATTACTGAAATTGATGAGCTGATAGCTGCTGTATTAACCATGCCTAAACAGATCCATTACTTCAAAACCAATCGTTTTTTAACCTCCATTAAGCAGCGTTTTTCTATTCCCAGTGGTTGCTGCACCTTTGATTTACCGCAGTTCCATTTTTGGCTCGCCAGTGATTTAGAAAAACGCCAGCAAGATAGCCGCAAGTGGTTTAGCCATTTTGCAAGCTTAGAGCAGGCGCTGTCACTGTTTTTAAAAATCAAACGATCGCAAGGTATTAGCGCGGAGCTGATAGCCAGCAATGGGTTTTACCAAAACGAAGTTGAAAATTGCAGCTTTATCATAATAAAAGTTAAAAAAGAACAAGCTGTTTACCCTATGATTAGCGGCCATAAAAATCGTTACTCTGTTCGTTTTATGAGTGCTGATGCTGACAATCAGCGTTCTGAAAATGTTTTATTTCAGCAAATTTGTTGCTAGGAGTTACTATGAAAGTGAACTGCCCAACCTGTAAAAAAGAGATCGAATGGAGCAAAGAAAGTACCTATCGTCCGTTCTGTTGTAAGCGTTGCCAACTGATAGATTTAGGCGAGTGGGCGGGGGAAGAAAAGCGAATTAAAGGTGAGCCTGTTAGTCCTGAAAATTCGCAGCAAGACGATAGTATCTATTTTGATTAAGCACGGAGAGTCGTTTTTATGTTAATAGATGCGTTTTTAAAAAAATTATCAGCTGCTCCCCAAAGTATTGAGTTTACCGATACGATGGCGCTGATTGACGAAAATTATTGCTTTACTGAAACCGCCTTTAATAATGGTCTGCAGATAAATGCAGCTGGGATGAATTCTGGATCATGTAAACTATTTTCTTTTGCTCAGTTACAAAATTTAAATGAATCGCAAACGCTGGCTTGTTTTGGCCGCTATTATCGTGAGGATGTATTAAAGAATCCAGATGCAGACGATCATCAGAATATTCGTCAATTTATGGTTAATGGTTGGCCGGGAATTAAATTTTCAGGGCAAGCGCTCACTAAAAAATAATACCGAAAATAACCAGAAGATGCAGATGGCTGCATCTTCTGCTTATAATTAACCGCCCGCCAATTTAACTGTATAGCCCTGTTTCTCCAACAGTATTTTTACAATGTCACGCTGGTCACCCTGAATTTCAATAACGAAATCTTTGACACTGCCCCCCGTGCCTGTGCGTTTTTTTATCTCTTTAGCAACTGCTTTTAGCGCTTTCTCATCAAGTGCTAACCCTTTTATTAAAGTCACCCCTTTACCTTTTCGCCCTTTGGTTTCACGGTGGATGCGAACAATACCATCACCTTCAGGAGCACTCTTTTTTGCGAGGGGTTTATCGATTTTTCCACCATCAGTGGAATAGACAAGATTAAGATTGCTGAAGTCCATATTCTCTTCCAGTAGTAATTTTTTATTAGTTTATCAGAGAGTCAGTGAAAATCGCCAATAAGATTGATTTAAAACATTGTACAAGGGCTTTATTTATTTTATTATTACAAATACAAATGATAATGATTAGCAATTAGATTGTGAGAATACTATAACCGGAGGGCATATGTTTTTATCAGAGCTTAAAGTTGGCCAAAGAGCAAATATTGTCCATATGCATGATATGGATCCTGTTATGCGTAAAAAACTGCTTAATTTAGGTTTTCTACCAAAAGCGCAAATTGAGTTGTTGCGTCTGGCGCCAATGGGGGATCCCGTTGCCATCCGTTGTGCTAATAGCAGTATTGCACTGCGCAAATCATTAGTGAGTAAAATTAAGGTGGAGTTAATTGCATGAGTTTGTCTATCGCCACAATTGGCAATCCGAATTCAGGAAAAACGACATTATTTAATGTGTTAACGGGGGCTAATCAGCATGTGGGTAATTGGAGCGGCGTAACGGTTGAAAAGAAAACCGGTTATTTTATGCTGCCCTCTCAAACTGAGGTGAAAGTTATCGATCTCCCTGGTATCTATAGTCTCGACTATGATGCGGATGGGAGCTCGCTTGATGAACGTGTTGCCTTTGATTACATTATGCACAATAGCCCGGATCTGATTGTTAATGTTATCGATGCAAGCTGTTTAGAGCGTAGCTTATATCTAACCCTGCAGCTTAAAGAGTTGGGACTGCCTGTTGTTGCCGTTATTAATAAAATGGATGTGGCAGAGAAAAAACGGTTAGTTATTAATGAAAAAGCCTTAGCTAAAGGGCTCGGTTGTCCGGTGATTAGTTTATCGACGCACAATAAAAAATCGGTAGATAAGTTAAGAGAGCAGTTAACTGCATTAAAGCTGCAAAAATTAAACGAACCAATAGTGCTAAATTATGGTGATATTTTAAATCCCTTGATTGAAAAGGGCGCACGTTTATTAGATTCAGTCAGTCATCACTTACACAATCGAGCGTTGGCGATAAAGTTATTGGAAAACGATCAAAGCATAGTGAAGCTGCTCTCTGAAGCGCAAAAAACAGATTTTTTAGAAGAAAAGCAAAAAATAGAGCTGGGTGTTGACTCCGATATCGATTTGCAGATTGCTGATACACGCTACAGCTTTATCTATCAGCTTGTACAAAAATCAGTGCATTTACAAGGCACACTGGGCCGTTCAATTTCTGAGAAAATAGATGCTTTTGTAATGAATCGTTTTACCGGCATCCCTTTCTTTTTATTGGTTATGTATCTGATGTTTATGTTTGCAATTAATATCGGCAGTGCCTTTGTTGATTTCTTTGATATTACTGCCGGTGCTATTTTTGTTGATGGCAGCGCGCAGCTATTAGCTTCTATAGAAGCCCCAGAATGGTTAATTAATATATTATCCTATGGTGTCGGCAACGGTATTCAAACCGTGATGACCTTTATTCCCGTTATCGGCTGTTTATATCTTTTTTTAGCGGTACTGGAAAGTTCGGGTTATTTAGCCCGTGCGGCATTTGTTATTGATAAATCGATGCAATGGATAGGTCTGCCTGGCAAATCTTTTGTACCTATGATTGTTGGTTTCGGTTGTACTGTGCCCGCTGTGATGGCGGCACGAACCCTTGAAAAAGAGCGTGAACGTCTGTTAACTGTGGTGATGTCACCCTTTATGTCATGTGGTGCCCGCTTACCTGTATATGCGCTTTTTGCCAGTGCGTTTTTCCCCAAAAGCGGCCAGAATATTGTATTTCTCTTGTACTTAATTGGGATTTTAGTGGCGGTAGCAACGGGCTTTGTTTTAAGCCGTACCATTTTACCGGGTAAAAGTGAAAACTTGTTTTTAGAACTGCCCGATTATGAGTTTCCAACACTGCGTAATACCTTGATAAAAACCTGGCAGAAGCTTAAAGGTTTTGTTTTTGGTGCGGGACAAACTATTGTAATAGTTGTTACTTTATTAAATGTTATCAACTCAGTGGGTCTTGATGGCAGTTTTGGTCACCAAGATAGTGAACACTCATTACTGAGCAAAGGTGCGCAAATTATTACCCCTGTATTATCTCCTTTAGGTATAAAACAAGATAATTGGCCTGCCACTGTGGGCATTGTCACCGGACTCTTTGCCAAAGAAGCGGTGGTGGGGACCTTAAATAACCTCTATTCCACGCAACAAGCAACAGATGAGGTTGAGCTGACGCTAGTTGAAAAAATAAATGCGGCCCTGCAAACTATTCCTGAAAACTTATTCGGCATTAATGTCAGCGATCCATTAGGTCTTAATCTCGGTGATATGAGTGATTTAACCGTGGTAGCTCAAGTGCAGGGGGTTGATTTGACTACATACAGTAATATTCGAAAAGCATTCGTCACTCAAGAAGCGGCTTTTGCTTATCTCCTGTTTATTTTGTTATATGCACCTTGTGCGGCAGCAATGGGGGCGATTGTTAATGAGGTGGGTGCTCACTGGGCGCGCTTTATTGCCTTATGGACAACCGCAGTGGCTTATATAGTTTCAGTCTCTTATTACCAAATTGCGACCTTTTCAATGCAACCTGCAACGAGTGTTACCTATCTGATCTTTTCAGCGCTGATTATTTCAATTGTACTCTATCTGCTCAAACGTAGGGGCAATGTGCTCGCGCAGAAGGTCTTATTATGATTTTAAAATCAATAAGTGATTACGTGAAACAAGCTGGCCGAATTGAAGAGAAAAAACTGCTTAAACATTTTCATTTAAGCGCCGAGGCGCTTGCGCCAATGATGGCGGTGTTATTGAAACGTGGTAAAATTCAAAAAACAGTGAACCAACGGGGTGATAAATTGCCCCCTGAAATTTTTTATACTTGGTGTGAAATTGCACAAATACCAACAGTGACAGTTGTTTAAACAGGCAAACGGTTTATCTTTACGGTCAACCGTTTTCTTTGACTAGCAATATACGTTTAACCTTTGTACAATCCGCACCTGATTTTTTGTCCCTTTTGTTGTAACGAGGCTTTCATGAGTAATAATAAAGTAAACCTATTAGATTTGAACCGAGAAGGTTTACGTACGTTTTTTGTCGAATTGGGCGAAAAACCGTTTCGTGCAGAACAGGTGATGAAATGGATTTACCATTTCGGTTGTGATGATTTTGATTTAATGAGTAACATTAATAAAAAGCTGCGTGAAAAATTAAAAGAGCGCGCAGAGATTGTCGCCCCAGAAGTAAAAGTGGAGCAGCGTAGCAGTGATGGCACCATTAAGTGGGCGATGACGGTTGGCGATCAGGAAGTTGAAGCGGTTTATATTCCAGAAAAAGAGCGTGCAACTTTATGTGTTTCTTCACAAGTTGGTTGCGTGCTTGCCTGTAATTTCTGTTCAACTGCGCAACAGGGGTTTAACCGTAATTTAACGGTGTCAGAAATTATCGGTCAAGTTTGGCGGGCCGCTAAAATTGTGGGTGTAATGGGAGAGAGTGGCAAGCGCCCGATTACTAATGTGGTGATGATGGGAATGGGCGAACCTTTGCTAAATCTTAATAATGTTATTCCGGCAATGGAATTGATGTTGGATGATTTTGGTTATGCACTTTCTAAACGCCGAGTGACTATATCTACATCAGGTGTTGTCCCTGCGTTAGATATTTTAGGCGACCGTATCGATGTTGCATTAGCGATTTCATTACATGCTGCTAATGACAAATTACGCTCAGAAATGATGCCTATTAATGATAAATATAACATTGCTGATTTCTTGGCGGGTGTAAAACGCTATATCGAAAAATCCAATGCTAATAGAGGTAAGGTGACGGTTGAGTATCTGCTGCTTGATCACTTCAACGATTCAACAGATCAAGCACATGAGCTTGCGCTGCTGCTTAAAGATACGCCCTGTAAAATTAACCTTATCCCATTTAATCCATTTCCTGGTAATGATTACGAGAAACCCAGTAACAGCCGTGTCGATCGTTTTAACAAAGTGTTAATGGAGTACGGTTACACCGTTATTGTACGTAAAACACGTGGTGATGATATTGATGCTGCTTGTGGGCAGCTCGTTGGGGATGTTATTGACCGTACCAAAAGATCCATGAAAAAAAGAGAAAAAGGCGAGAATATTGCCATTTCTGCAGTCTAGCTAATTACTCACCGTTATACCCAAACGACTTGAACCTGAGTGTGTCAGTGGTTTGGGAACAATGCTGTCGATCGAGATTCAATAACAGCCAAAAAACGGATGCAAGTGGGGGCAATATCGTTCACAATGTAGTAACACCTGTTTTACGCAAATTTTGTCTGAGCAGGTTTTGTTAATAGAGGAATTTATGCGCCAAACTATTGTTATTATTTCATTTCTTTTTTTGCTTTCAGCCTGTGTTTCATCTGAAACAACGGTTACCACAAAAAAAAGTGGGGCAGGGAATAAGATGGCCTTTGACCCTCAAGGCGCCGCAGACACCCGTGTTAAATTGGCGATTTTATACCTGCAAAAGAGCAATATGCAACAGGCCAAAGAAAATCTTGAAAAAGCCTTAGAATACCAGCCAGATGATGCCAATATTTATCGTATTTTTGCTTATTACTACCAACGTGTAAATGAAGATGACAAAGCAGAGGAGTACTATAAAAAATCCTTATCACTTAATAATAAAAATGCTGACACTTACAATAACTACGGCACATTTTTATGCCAGCAGGAACGTTATCAAGAAGCGGATAAAGCTTTTTTGACCGCTGTAGAGCAGTCTGCTTATTCCTCAGTTGCTAATACCTATGAAAATGCCGCTGTATGTGCGGAAAAAGCGGGCGTTATGGATAAGGCTCTCTTTTATTACCAATATGCGTTATCGCATAACCCCAATAAATCCTATTTAAACCTCTCTTTAGCGAAGTTAAATATCAATCAAAAAGATTATAACGCCGCGCGCTTAAATCTTTTTAATTATCAAAAGAAAAGTCAAGCATCACCAGAAAGTTTATGGCAATGGATTCGCTTGAGTTACGCAACTGAAAAAAATGCCAGTTTAAATAAATACGCTGGGGAATTATTAGAACAATTTCCTGAATCTCAACAAGCCTTAGATTATTTGAATCATGAATACTATTAATAACCAAGAGCAAACCGCCACTGCCCCTCTCGGCAAGGCGTTACAAGCTGCAAGATTAGCTGCTTCACTGTCCATTGAAGAAGTTGCTGAGCAGTTGAACTTAGGCATGAAAACGGTACGAGATATTGAAGATGATCTTGATAATACGATAGAAAATCGGAAATATGCGATTATTTATTTACGTGGTTATCTTGTCAATTATGCAAAATTAGTGGGTTTAGATAAACTTAACCAATTTATTGAATATCAACAATTATCACAGAGTGAGAAGAAAGCAGACAACTTGCGCGCACCTATGATACTCCCCCCCCCTGTAAAAAAACGTTCAAAACTATTGTTCGTATTGCTTTTTATTATAGTAACGGTTGGTCTTTATCTATTAGTGGTTCAACAAGATTTTTTCGGTGAAACTCCTTTGAATCCAGATAACCAGGAAGCAGAAATAAATCTTGGCTCCTTATCGGATGAGGACTCCCTAAATAATACGTTACAGATATTCGATGACGAAACGGGTATCGACTCTAGCGTAGAGGCGGCTGAACAGGTGAATACTGACGTTGAACTTTCAGCTACTCCAGAAACAAATGCCACAGAGGACCTTATAACAAGCAATGAAGTCGCAGTGGAAAGTGGTGAGATAATTACGCAAAACGCGATCACCACTGAATCGCTAAAATTAACATTCTCGACAAATTGTTGGACGGAAATCTCCGATTCAACGGGTAAGCGACTTGCATTTGATCTCTATAAAGCAGGGAATTCATTAACCGTTAATGGTGTTGCACCATTCGAACTGAAATTAGGTGACCCGAGCGGTGTGCAGATACAGTATCAGGATAAAATATTGAACAAAGAGTTTATAAGCGGTAGCACTGCGCGATTTAGCATCCCCCAATAGTCATCTTGCAAACATTTTTTTATGATTAATAACGTTTGAATTACAAAGAGTAAATAATTATGAGTCATTCTTCTTCAATTATCCGCCGTATATCAAAACAGATTATGGTCGGTAATGTCCCTGTCGGCGGAGACGCGCCGATCACCGTACAATCAATGACTAACACTTTAACCACCGATGTTGCAGCGACCGTCGCACAAATCCGGCGCTTAGAAGCCGTAGGGGCGGATATCGTGCGTGTCTCCGTGCCGACAATGAATGCGGCAGAAGCATTTAGAGAAATTAAGGCACAGACAAATATTCCGCTGATTGCCGATATTCATTTCGATTACCGTATTGCCTTAAAGGTAGCTGAATACGGTGTTGACTGCTTGCGTATTAATCCAGGCAATATCGGTAATGAGCAGCGTATTCGCAGTGTTGTTGAGTGCGCACGTGATAAAAACATCCCCATTCGCATTGGTGTAAATGGTGGTTCACTGGAAACTGATATTCAAGAGAAGTATGGCGAGCCCACTGCTCAAGCGCTTGTTGATTCCGCGCTTCGCCACGTTGATATTTTAGACCGACTTAATTTTGATCAATTTAAAGTGAGTGTTAAAGCCTCGGATACCTTATTAGCTGTGGAGTCATATCAGTTACTTAGCAAGCAGATAATACAGCCGCTGCATTTAGGGATCACTGAAGCAGGCGGATTGCGTAGTGGCTCGGTGAAATCAGCAGTCGGTCTGGGGATGTTATTGGCGCAAGGTATTGGCGATACATTGCGCGTTTCCTTGGCGGCAGATCCTGTGGAAGAGATCAAAGTTGGTTTCGATATTTTGAAATCGTTGCGTATTCGTAGTCGCGGCATTAACTTTATCGCTTGCCCGACTTGTTCACGCCAAGAGTTTGATGTGATTGCCACAGTAAATGCGCTGGAAGAGCGTCTTGAAGATATAGTTACCCCAATGGATGTTTCGATTATTGGTTGTGTAGTAAATGGCCCTGGTGAAGCATTAATTTCAGATTTAGGCATTACAGGGGGAAAAAATAAAAGCGGTTATTATGAAGATGGTCTACGTCAACGGGAACGTTTTGATAATAACAACGTTATTGATCAGCTTGAAGCGAAAATTCGCGCCCGTGCCAACCGCTTAGATCAAAGCCAGCTTATACTTAAAGTTTAGTTAAACGCTAACAGTAGGAATCCCGTCTTGTAGGTCGGTGATTCCTCCTTCTGCGTTATATGGCTAAATCTTCAACTTCATGTCGTAAATAGGGGCACCTCCCGATTTACTGATTCCAGATAGCTTAGGCATATAATCGCCCAGCACAATTGCTTAAAAATGTAGTAAAAAACAGGGTGAATCACTGCCCTTTTTTTATTGTTTTTGTTTTGTAAGTATTGTTGTTCTTTGTCATGTTTTATCCTGTTTTATCTTCTATATAACTAAAATAATGTCAATTCCCGCTCTGATCAGTTAAAATCTTGCAAATTTTAATTTAGCTTGATATGAGGGAAGAATGGAGTCTATTCAAAATCACGTGACCGCACTGGTAAGCAGTGCCGATACACTTTTTATATTATTAGGTGCTGTCATGGTTTTTGCTATGCATGCCGGTTTCGCATTTTTAGAAGTGGGAACCGTACGCCATAAAAACCAGGTAAATGCTTTAGTTAAAATCATGTCAGATTTTGCTGTTTCAGCCTTGGTTTACTTCTTCTTTGGTTACTGGTTCGCTTACGGCATTACCTTTTTCGATAGTGCTTCAGTATTGGCGGAAAACAACGGTTATGAATTAGTTAAATTCTTTTTCTTAATGACGTTTGCCGCCGCTATTCCCGCTATTATTTCAGGAGGTGTTGCCGAGCGAGCACGTTTCAACCCTATGTTAATCGCAGCCGCTTTATGTGTTGGTCTCGTCTACCCCTTTTTCGAAGGACTTATCTGGAATGGCAATTGGGGCTTCCAAAATTGGTTAGAGACAAGCTTTGGTGCAGGTTTCCATGACTTTGCGGGATCAATTGTGGTACATGCCGTTGGCGGATGGATTGCATTTGCCGCTATCGTTGTTTTAGGTAGCCGAAATGGCCGTTACCGAGGGGGGAAAGTGGTCGCATTCGCACCCTCGAATATCCCTTTATTAGCCTTAGGCGCGTGGATTTTGTCTGTCGGTTGGTTTGGTTTTAACGTAATGTCAGCCCAAGCAATTGAAGGCATTAGCGGCTTAGTGGCGATGAACTCTTTAATGGCGATGGTCGGTGGTATTATCAGTGCCTTAGTTGTCGGCAAAAAAGATCCCGGTTTCATCCATAATGGTCCATTAGCGGGGCTCGTCGCGGTCTGCGCTGGCTCAGATGTAATGCACCCTATTGGCGCGTTAGTGACGGGTTTAATAGCGGGTGGATTATTTGTCTGGTTATTCACTTATGTACAAAGTAAATTTACACACTTTGATGATGTGCTTGGTGTCTGGCCGTTACACGGTGTCTGTGGTTTGTGGGGCGGAATCGCTGCCGGCATCTTCGGACTGGAACGCTTTGCTGGCTTAGGGGGCGTGAGCTTTACCTCGCAGCTAATTGGTTCAATTGCCGGGGTGTCAGTCGCATTAATCGGCGGTTTTATTGTTTATAAATCAGTGAACTACTTTATGCCGATTCGCCTCAGTGAAGAAGATGAGTTTAATGGTGCGGATCTGTCTATTCATCAAATTGGCGCGACCAATTTAAATAATAATTAAAGCTATTAGATAGCATCATAAAAGGGTAAAAAGAAAATATTTCGCCCTTTTATGATGGGGTTCTTTATTGAGCCATGCGCTTCTTTAGCATCTGCAATACGCTGCGCAGTCTTTGATTTTCTGTTGCGTTGCTATTATTCGGTTTTGAAATTTGTATCTATTTGGAGAAAAAAATGAAAGTAGTTGAAGTTAAGCACCCGTTGGTCCAGCACAAACTTGGTTTAATGCGTGAAAGGGATATCAGCACCAAGCGCTTCCGTGAATTAGCACGTGAAGTATCGAGCCTCTTAACGTATGAAGCGACTAAGGATTTGGAACTTGAAAATGTAACTATTCAAGGTTGGGAGGGGGAAATCGAAGTGCAACAAATTAAAGGCAAAAAAGCGACGGTGGTTCCTATTTTACGTGCCGGTCTGGGCATGATGGATGGAGTCTTGGAGCATATGCCAAGTGCAAAAGTGAGTGTGGTAGGGATTTACCGCGATGAAGAAACGCTTGAGCCTGTACCCTATTTCTCTAAATTAGTTAATCAAATTGACGAGCGTTTAGCACTTGTTGTTGATCCCATGCTGGCAACAGGCGGTTCAATGATTTCCACTTTAGATTTAATTAAAAAAAATGGCTGCAGCAATATTAAAGTATTAATTTTGGTTGCGGCGCCTGAAGGGTTAAAAGCACTTGAAGCTGCTCACCCTGACATTGAAGTTTATACCGCTTCAATTGATGATCACCTCAATAAACATGGTTATATAGTACCAGGGCTTGGTGATGCAGGTGATAAGATCTTCGGCACTAAATAAACAGCAAGCACAATAAATAATTATATACCCCAATTACTTGAAGCTGCTGGAATCTGCACCTTCAAGTAGTTGAGGTCTGAACATCTTGGAGAACACTATGCCGACTAATTCAGCTCAAGAATTAGATCTGAACTCAACTGCACCTATTGAAGATATCACTGCCGATTTAAATGTAGTGCAGCAAATTTTAGCCGGTTCACAAATGTTATTTGTGGCTTTTGGTGCCTTGGTACTAATGCCGTTAATT
>NZ_JBLIEK010000101.1:0-14197 GCF_047632995.1 Psychromonas sp. | reverse complement strand
GATTTTGCATGTAGGTTGCGATTGTTTTAGCAACAGCCTGCACATACTTTAGGTCGGCTGAACCGTCTTCATCTGGTGGTGTGCCCACAGCAATAAAAACGACTTGACCGTGATTAACACCGCGCTCAGCATCAGTCGTAAACTTAATTCTACCTTGCTCAAAATTTGAGGTAACTAATGGAGTTAAACCGGGTTCGTAGATTGGAATAATGCCTTTTTCCAAGTTATCTACTTTATTTTGGTCTACATCGACGCAAACGACGTCGTGGCCGACTTCTGCTAAAACGGCCGCTTGTACAAGGCCGACATAGCCGATGCCGAAGACTGTTACTTTCATTGATATTCCTTTTTAATGACTCGATGTGTAGTATAAATAATTATCTACGCTCTGGTTAAATTAATTATTTTAGCTGATACAGGCTTTGCATTATCCGCAGGCTGCCTTGCAGCCCAAACTAAATCACCAATCCCGTCTGAAGGGTTAAAGCCTGTTGGTGCATTTAATAATATTTCTCTGATACCTTCGTGATCAAAGTTGTGGCACATTTTATCTAGTTTATTGAGCAGAGGTTCAAGATCTTCCCAATTCAACATGGCCTCATTGGCGGTCATAATCCTCTCATGGAATGTATCTTGAACGTTGTCACCAATAAGTAATTCTTCAAACAACTTTTCACCGGGACGCAGGCCGGTGCATTCTATTGCAATATCGCCGTTTGGATTGTTTGCATCTTTGATCTCTAAGCCTGAAAGCCTAACTAACTTTTCCGCCAGATCTTTAATTTTTACTGAGTCCCCCATATCCAGCACAAACACGTCGCCGCCTTTACCCATAGCACCAGATTGAATAACCAGTTGCGCAGCTTCGGGGATAGTCATGAAATATCGAGTAATGTCTTCATGAGTAAGCGTTATGGGACCACCCTCTTGGATTTGGCGTCTAAATAATGGTATGACCGAGCCAGACGAGCCGAGAACATTGCCAAAACGGACCATACAAAACCGGGTGCTTTTATTAAATTTTGCTTGGGAAAGGGCTTGTAAAACTAATTCGGCCATTCGTTTTGATGCACCCATTACGTTTGTTGGTCGAACAGCTTTATCGGTAGACACCAATACGAACGTTTCAACACCAGAATTTATTGCCGCTTTTGCAGCGTAGTACGTACCGAAAACATTATTCCTGATTCCTTCAACAACATTGTGCTCAACAAGAGGCACATGTTTGTATGCAGCAGCATGATAAATAGTATTAACATCAAAAGCTTTCATTACGTTTTCTACACGATTAATGCGCTGCACAGACCCCATTAGCGGATATAGCTTTATTTTTAAACCATTTTTCTGAATATATTCACTAAGCTCCTTGTCAATTTGATAAAGAGCAAATTCTGACAATTCAAATAGAACTAATTTGGTGGGTTTAAATTTAATAATTTGACGGCATAATTCAGAGCCAATAGAACCACCGGCGCCACTGACCATTACGTTCTTACCAGTAATATTTTGTGCCATAAGTTGAGGTAATGGGGTTACCGGCTCACGCCCCAATAAATCTTCAATCTCCACATCAATTAATTCAGATGCGTTAAAGTTGCCTTCAATTACATCTTTAATACCGGGAATGGTTTGTACCTTAACTTGGTATTTTTCTAATGAATTAATGATCCTATTTCGCTCCGAACGACTGGCACTTGGTAATGCCAACAGCACTTTTACGGCTTTGCCTGCACTAATTAATTGCTTTAACTCAATCAAAGCAATCACAGGGATACCTTGAATCACAGAACCGTGCTTAGTTCCATCGTCGTCGATGAACGCTGATACATAGTACTCAGACCCAATCGCTATGCCTGTTGCTAGTTGACGGCCAGCCGAACCTGCACCATAGATAACAACAGGTTGCTTGTTTGATCCGTTGAATTGGGTGACTAATGCACGAATAAGAAGTCTTGCTCCCCCGACGGAGAGTAGTATTAGAGCGCAGTAAATTAAAGGCATCGTCCTAGGAATAGTTGTTGTAGAGAAGAATGCGATCAACACCAACGCAGCTGTAGATAGCATAGTGCCAGCAACTACAGCCCAAACGGCTTGGGAACTCATATATCTTAAGACAGCTCGATAAAGGCCTAACTTCACAAAAATTAGAATGCTTAAAGGCAGTAAACCGGAAAGAATTAGCCAATAGTTTACATTTGAAAATACGGAGATGTTATCAAGCCGGATTATAAGTGAAGCCCAAAAAGAAATTAGAATGAAGAACGAATCAACTGAAAGAGTAATGAACCGTTTTGTTTTCCTTTGAGCGTTTAAAACGTTACTCACTGCTTTTAAGAGCATATGCTTCTTCCTCTACGCTACCAATATTAAAGTTTTAAGCCTTGTATCCCAGCCACATAAAATTATATACCTTATTGTTACGAATACAACTAAAGTGACGATGTAGCACTTATCAATTTGATAGTGGCCTAAGACCTGCAACTTATGGCGCCCTTTTCATACCAACAATAACACGCTCAAAAATGCCTGAACGTTCATTTCACCCGATCACCACTCCCTTTGCCCCAAAGTGTCATAAAGATATATTTAAAGTAATTAGAAAGTGTGAATGTTTCAATCATCTCTTTATCTGTTTTAGCTAGCAAATGGGGAGTAGACATATCAATTTCATTAACTTGCGCAAGCCCAGTAATTCCTGGGCGAACGTCAAAGACATTATTAGCATCACGGGCTTCGGTCAACTCTTCTTGATTAAATAAACCAGGCCGTGGACCAACTAAGCTCATATCACCTTTTAACACATTCCATAATTGTGGCAATTCATCTAACTTGCATTTACGTAAAAAGCTACCAAATCGAGTTATCGACGAAGTATTTGCCAAATGACTGGCTACTGACGCAGTGTCAATCCGCATAGTTCTAAATTTAACAAGTACAAAAGGTTTTTTATTTCTACCTACTCGTTGTTGTAAAAATATTGGAGACCCTGTATCGAATAAACCGATGATATATAGTAAAACTAAAAAAGGTAAGGTAAAAATCAACCCAAGAAAAGAAAAAGTAAAATCCAATAAACGTGTCATTAATAAATCCAAAATTATTTTTTAATAGCTAACTTAAAGCCATGCTCTATAGAGTAAGGTGGGTGCCAGTTTAATGTTTGAGTTGTGTGTGTAATATCAACCTGCAAAGATCCAGTCAGCCTATCAACCATATCTTGTTTCTTAAAAAGTTTACCTATTAACAAAAATGTCGATATGGGAACCGAAAATGCGAAGTTATTTATACCCTGAGCTTTAGCCATCAATGCAATCATTTCAGCAGTTGAAATATCATGATTATCACTAGCTAAAAATATCTTATTTGCAGCATTTGGATTATTAATACACTCAACAATTAAATCAGCTAAATTATAAACAGAAATTAGACTACGCTTATTGTTTTTTATCGCCTTAAGAGGCAACGGTACTCCTTTGGTTACACACTTCATTAATGAAGCAAAGTTAGCTTTTACACCATATCCATAGACAAGAGGAGGACGAATAATGACAATTTCCATACCCGTTTTCTTACCAAGCTTTACTAACTGCTGTTCGGCCTCTAACTTAGATATCCCATATGGATCGACTGGCATAGGGTTATCATGGGCACTGAATGGCTGCTGATTAGTTGTACTTTCACCATTAACTTTGATCGAACTTAAAAAAATAAACCTTTTTACACCAGCCTCAGCTGCTTGTTCAGCCAGCTGCAAAGTCCCAATAGTATTTACAGCCCTAAACTCTGCTAACGGATCAATTGCCCTGTCACTCATTACGTGAACGCGAGCGGCTGCATGGATAAGTGTACAGACCGGTTTTAATAAATTAATTAAGTCACACTTATTTGCAGCGGCTAAATTAAATTCGCAAAAGTTGTTATCATCACTAGGCGCCTTTCTACCTAATAATAAACATTCTTCTTTGTCTAGCAATGGCAGTAAATGCCTCCCAACAAATCCACTAAAACCAGTTATGGCTATCATAATACTGTACTTATTAAGTTATTGTAAATTTTCAGATGTTTATGCACGACAGAATTTACATCAAATTCCTGTTCGGCAAATAATCTTCCTTTTTGACCCATAACATTTCGTAAATCAGAATCCTCAATTAATTTGATAATCGCCATCGCAAGCGCGGCAGAATCGCGAACAGGAACCGCAATACCGGTTACCCCATCAATTATTGCATCTTTACACCCGGGATTATTAGTAGTAATTATGGCTCTGCCACATGCGGCAGCTTCAATCAGCACCTTAGGTACTCCCTCACCGTAAAAAGATGGCAAGCACACTATGTTTGAGTCAGCAAATACGTTAGGAATATCATTTCGGTGTCCTAAATAGTTTATTACACCTCCATTTACCCATCGGTCAATCTCAGTTTGCTCAATAGTATTTGGATTTTCTAAATCAGGCGTTCCTACTAATAAGAATTCAGTGTCCAGATAGTGTTCTTTTACCTGCTTTGCAGCCTCAATATACTCATAGACTCCTTTTTCTTTTAAAAGGCGACAGGCCATTACCACCTTAATACCATCGCTATTATTTTCAGCTAAAGAATTATAAACAGACAAATCAACACCCGAGCCTTTAATTAAGGCTTTATCACTACATTTTAGGTTTGCAACTCTCGTCAAAATAGCATCATCTGAACTGTTTTGGAAAATCACAATTTTATACTTTTGAGTCAATGCTACCTTGTAGCATAATGATGCAATAAATCGCGTCAACTTGGCACGTAAATTACTAGCGGTAAAAACGTAGCCCAGCCCCGAAATAGCAGCTACCATAGGAATGTTTTTTGTTATGGTCTTTAATGCCAGCCCAGTATAAAGAACTGGCTTGATTGTTACAGCATGCACTAATGAAGGTTTAACCTCTTTAATTACTCTCCTGATATAGATAATGGTTTTTAATTCATTTAGAAAACCACCTCCGCTTCGAGTAAATGGTATATTAATAACATTAAAACCCATGTCACGAAGTTCTTCTTTATGCTTGGTAAAATTGCAAGCTATGGTAACTTTATAGCCTCTCTTTTTTGCTTCTAAAGCTATTGGTAAACGATGAGAGATAAAGAACCAATCTACATTAACTATATAAATAATCGACTTTATACCTAGAAACTCGTTCATACTCATATTCCTCTAAAGTTACATTTATCTAATGAACTTATTTCTGACATATTTATTTATATTCAATTCAACATAAAAGTAACACAACCAACCAATTATAAAGCTCATAAAAAACATTAAAAAACCATACAGCAGATTGTAATGAATAATAGAAAAGTATTTAACAAAAAACGTAACACCAGCCAAAACGAATGGATGTATTAGATACATAGAATATGATGACATTCCTATTTCATAAGGAGTCGTAAACATTTTAATTTTACTTTCAAGCGCAACAAAACCAACAAATAAAAACATCATGGGTAGCCCGCCATTGATTACTCTTGCAAAATGACCATCAAACTTCCACCCATGATTGACAAAGCTTAGCATCACACAGCTTAAAACAATCAGTAAGATAGAAATTAATCCGCTCAATAAAAAACGCTTAATTATTAAATAACTCAATATACCCATTGCAAACTCGAGTAATAGAGGCGAGAACAAAAAAACAAGAAAAGGCCGATCTAAGTCTACTGTACCGCCAATAAAAACTAAGAGTAGAATGGCTGCAACCGTAAACTTTTTTACGCTTAAATTAACTCCAATAAAAAGAGCAAAGATAAAATAAAACAAAAACTCAAAACTTAAGGTCCACCCGTTGTTAATTAAATATTTATCGCCATTAGGTATCAAAGTAAACGATGTAAATATAGATGTATCGCCACCACTTGAATTAACTAAGCTAGGTTTTAAAAGGTAAATAAGCAGCGCAAAGCTCGTTAAGAACCAATATAAAGGGATTATTCTTAATATTCTATCTCTGAGGAATAATACAAGCGAAGGTTTCTTTTTATCCAGTGTTACACACATAATAAAACCAGAAATAATAAAAAACAGATCGACTCCATAACCTCCAACATGAAAGTTTTGGTCGATCAAATCCGAACCGTTCATGCTCAATTTGTAACCTATGTGCGATAGAAGTACTAAAAAAGCAGCAAAAGCTCTTAAATATTGAACACTGATATACATTTGCAAACCACCAAAAAAAATTTATATTAGATTCTTCAACCGCTCAAAAAAATTAAACCTTTTACTATTTAAAAGCTCAGGCATATAATCGAGGGCCTTGTAAACATTGCTATTAGCAGCATCATTGTAAACTTGAGGCATATTCAAAATTAAAATCACTTTTTCAGCTAGTTCTTCAAAAGAATGTTTATTGTGCACCAAACTACCTTGAACCAATTCAGGTAACCCTCCCGCATCACTCACCACACATGGTAGCCCGCGACTCATGGCTTCGATTGTAGCTCTTGGCAACCCTTCTTGATTACTTGGTTGTAGGTATAGGTCGGCAGCATCTAATTCTTTTAATAACTCAACCTTGCTGAGTGCACCAGGATATGTAACCTCAATATTTTTGTACTGATTATCTTTGATAAAATTATTACCCGGCCCAACTAGTTTGACTTCCAATTTAAAAGAGATTTTACTATCCATTAGCTTTAATGCGGCATAAAGAACGCCATAACCTTTGTGGTGACTATCCAAATTACCTGTCGATACAAGTAAATATTTTTCTTTTTTCATATGTACTTTAGGATCACAAATACTGTCAATTTCAACGTTTGAAGCTGATGTTGAAAAACCAGTTGTGGGATATTTCTCTTGCAAAAAGCGCTCTGTTACATACAAGCAACCGTTGGCTCTTAGAGCAGTTTGTCTCATTGTTTTTGATATTATGTATTTATAAAGGCTTGCTTTAAATGAACTAAATCCATCCATTGCATCCGCTGGGCAAGCAACTATCTCGCATACGTAAGGAATTCCTAAATCAATAGCAACTTCAGCAGCTAAAAAACCAATTTCACTAGGTATTCTAATAATTAAAGCATCGAAATTCTTGAGTATGATTCCCAATTTACTGCGATAATAATTTCGAAATACAAACCGATTAAGTAAGTTCGACTGACTAGGAAATCCCTCAAAAGATACATTGTCATCCGTGACTTTATTTAATAAACCAAAATCAGTTTGAGTATTATCAATAACTGAAAATCTTGAAACAATAGTAATAGACGAAAAATGTTTCAAATATCGTTCAAATGACTTATTGGTTAACTTACCGGGTGAAAATGCGTCATGAGTATCATTTGTATAAAAATGATGATCATGAATAAATGCAACACTATTCATATTTTTCTTATCGCTTTGACTGGTATACCAGCATAAATGGTTGAACCTTCTAAATGACCTTTAACCACAGAATTTGCTGCAACGACTGTTTTAGTATCTATATTGGCTCCGGCCAATACTCTAACACCACAGCCGAGCCAAACATTACTAGCAATAACAATAGGCTTTAACGTCAGTGGCTGATACTTGATCGATTCTGTTTCATCAGAAAAACCGTGTTCAAATGAAATCAGACTACAAGCGTGCGCGACTGAAACATCATTGCCTATTGTAATTCCACCCTTTGCATCAATGTAGCAATACTCGTGAAAACTAACATTATCACCAACGTTTAATTCACTCAGATGCTTGAAAATCACCCATCTACCTATATAAATGTTATCTCCAGAACTCTTTACTAAGCTCCTAAATAAAACATACCGGAATCCAATTCCAATCTTAAAGGGTATAGTAGAGCTCACATCAAACATTGCGTTTTTGACAAATCGAGGTATTATTTTTAAAAACAAATCAATAACTGTAAACAAGTATTTAAACAATACGAAAATCGCCCTTCCTTTCATAACTCGCGCTCTCTAGCTTGATAGATCTCAGTCAGTTTTTTCGCATTTTTTTCTATACTAAAGTTTGAGTTATCAAAATCTAATTTTTTTGCTGCAATGTGAGCGTTATGACTCACTAAATTTAATAAGTGATTTTTCCAGACTAAAGGATCATTGACACTTAAAAAATCAATAAAGCTTGAAATTTTAACCGCATGAGGTACGTTGTCAGAGACCAATGTGTATACATTGTTCGATTGTGATTCAATTGCAACTAAACCAAGTCCTTCGAAATGGGAAGGTAACAAAAGGAAGTCGACGACACTATTCATTAAGTCTTTAACATCATCGCGAATTCCTAAAAAGAATATATTGCTCAAATCATTTTCATCCGCATTTGCTTTAACAGTGTCGAAATCATCTCCCTCACCGATTAAAAAAAGTTTAAAATTATCAAATTTTTTTAATAGAATCATTAAATCAATTAGGAAGGCGTGATTTTTTTGAGGAACAAACCTACCAACATGCATTAAAACGATATCATTATTAGATATTCCAAAATCACTTCTGCTATAAACCTTGCCTTTGGCAGCAAAGTCTAATCCACAAGGCAGGATTAAGACAGTTTCCTTTTGATTAAAAAACATAGATGACGAACAGTTCTCACTAACTGATATCTTACAATTTGCAAAAAGATGCACAAAACACTTCATACTTGCATAATAGAATTTTCTAGGAAAGTTATGTCTTTTATATTCACTTCGCTTATCATTATGGCAGTGAGCAACTCTTACATTCGTGCCAGCAACAAGTGCAATAAATAATATCCAACCACTTGCTAAATTTATATGCGAGTGAACCACATCAAATTTTTGGTCTTTGAAATATCTATAAAGTTGATAAGAAAAAACAAACATTCCCTTTAACATTGAAATCTTTTTTATTACAACACCACTCCTAAGTACTTCATCTTCATAAAAGCTAGTTTCATTATTATGTAGAACATAATGCAACTCATCTTTTGAAACAGCAGCTAAATCTTTAAGCCAAGTCTCAACGCCGCCTGGGTTTAAAGATTTAATTATATGCGCGATTTTCATGTTCTTATTTTCCCTTTAGAAAACATCAAACTCAACATTATAGCTATCAATGGCCAAACTATTAACTTTTTTCTGATGAAGTTATCTCCCAAGTTACCGACAGATAATACCACATTATTACTATCTGAATTTATGTAACCCACCCCAACAAGACAGATAGATAAGCAATAAATTGCAATCATAGATTTAAAAAGTTTGTCACTCCAACGCCTCTTAACTATCATCCCATAAAAAATAACAAGTGAAATAAATAACGATTCTACGACCATGATGATTGGAGAAAATAGAAAATCATTCGTTTCATTTAAAATAGACCAGTTACTCAAATTAAACGGATTAGGGCTAAGAAAGAGGTAAATAAAACCTATAAAACTGTTTATAAATGGGATTATTGAAAATTTAGTACCTACAAAAAAAACAACAAAAACAAAAGTCATTAGTAAAAATATTTTCTTGTACGAAAAACAAAACGGAAAAACAAAACAACCAATAACAACGACAGAATAAGGCCGCAAAGTTAATGCAACTAATAAAAAAATCAAAAATAAGATGTACTTTTTATTTATATAAGCGGCCGCTGACAATAAGCATATAGAAATTACGATTACATCTTTTCCAAAATTCCCCATCCAATATAGCAGGGTTGGTGAAGACATTAAGAAAATCAACGCCAACTTCACATCTTTTAAATACCCATTACTCTTGAGTGATAATAAATATGATTTACAAGAAAGAAACCAAAAAAACGCATTCACTATAACAATAACAAACGCATTTTCACTAAAGCCAGGAAAAGGGAGTAGAAAAGAGAGCAAGGCCGAAAATGTAATTCTAGAACTTACAAAACCACCAACAATTAGAAACCTAGTTAACTCATTGCGCAGCAACTCGTACAGATTAAAATTTTGCAGGTTATCGAAGAAAGCTTGCTCATCTACCCCTGATATCGGATCAAAATTATATATATTAAAAACCAAGCTTAATGAAACTAAAACTAAAACAAGTACCTTTTGAGCATACGTTAGAATCCCGTTCGTTGATAGCCACACTAAAAATAACACCATCAACGAAATCGCAATAGTTGTGCTTATCATTGAAAAAAATAATAAATAAATGTAAGCTAAAACAACTAGCGGCTTTTGCGAAAATCCCCTTGTCACCTAATTACCCAACACCGACTTTAAAGTATTTATATATTTTAACTTCTCAGCTGATAAATCGACGTTTGGAGCAAGTGCGCTTGCTAAAGTGTTAAAGACATCCCTAGGCGCCATATTGTAGGACAACATGCGCTCCTCGCTTTGAATATCTTGCAATATGTGGGTTAACTTATCATCCCACTCTAGCGCGTAAATTTTCTTGTTGAATGCAATTCCAGGAATAACTGCATGCAGCCTTTGAGCTAAAATAACATCAGGCTCCTTAACGAAAGCAATTAATTGGTCTGATGATAAAGCCCTTTCTTTCACTGTTATATTAGACTTAATATTTGGCAATATATATTTATGAATAAACTTCATATCTTGCAGTGAACCATTGTTATAGATTGTAATATCATTAAATTTCGACGAAAGTAAGCCTAATAAATTTAGCCACCATGTGGCTATATCGTGCCTTTTGAAGTTATTATTACTATGCCTCACCATTTCGTAAGGATCCATGATAAAAAGCCCTAACTTATCTGACTTACCGCTATTGGCTGTTGGTTTAATCTCATTTACAAAAAACGCAGGGTCCAGCAGAGAATCCAGCGCATTAAACCCTAGCCTCAAAGCTCGCTGATAAGAAACGCTATCCCTAGCGTACAGCGGGATATCACTCATATATTTTTTCGCAAGAAATCGCCAAATTAAAGAATGTTTACTACCTACCCCAACGGACCAAAACACAATTTTTTTGTCTAGTTTATTAGCGCATCGGATTACTTTGATTATATTCAGAAGAAAAGAACCATAATTATCAATAAGTAAATGCCCGCCGCCAATAAGAATAACATCTGACTCTTCCACTTCATGAGAAAGGCTCTTATCACTCCAGCTTACATTTAATAAAGTTTTAATAAACCTTAAGAAGTATGATTTTCTTTTACTTTCGACATTTTCTTTTATATTTTCAATTTCAACATTCGGCTGTTTAAAGTCGATAGAATAAGCGCCTTCAGTCAAATCAAAATAACTAACGGCATCGATCTCTTCAAAATTATTTACCAAAGTCCATCCAAGTACTTTTTCAATCAACTGGTCACCTACATTAGGAGATTTTCCAGCACCCACTATCAAAACATTCATAAAATCACCTCTGAAATACAAACGTGTTTATGTTGTATTTTTTCTTTAAAAATCTATAAGACAAATGATTCCAGATAAATATACATAAAGTTGAACTATAAGCAATTCCAATAACACCAAAGTATTTGTAAAAATTAAAAGTTAATAACAGCTTAATTAATAGAGCAAAAATTATATACTTTGACAATTTTAGACCCTCTTTTTTAACTTTCATTAACGTTAAGGTTTGACCATACATCGCACTCAATAACGCATTTATTACCAACACCAACAAAATTGGATAGCCAGTTATGTAACTCTCACCAAAAACAGACAGGATATACTCGCCAGTAAAAAATATAATTATTAAAAAAATTAAAATTGAAATAAATCCAAACAGACCAGAAAATCTGACTTGTCGATTTAATACAGCACCTTCTTTTTCCTCACTAGCTTTTACAAAATAGGGAACTAATATATTTGCAATAGCATTGACTAAAAAGCCAGCAAGTAAAGCTACCTTTTGAGAAGCGGAAAAAACAGCTACTTCTTTGGATGTTGATAGAAAGTCTACAATGAGGATATCTAAGTTACCCATTAAAGTTACTGATAATAAAACCAAATATAATGGATAAGTTGACTTGACATCGCTATATGATAATAAGCTTTTAGAAACCCTAAACTTGCTATAACTAGCCAAGTTATATTGAATTAATAGAAACGATATAAGATAACCAATAAACACGAAAAATATAAAAATAGAGAAGCTTTTTATATAATTACTAACAAAGAAAAATAGAACCAACAATAAAATATTTCTAACTATTTTGTCACAAAACTGAAAGACGAAGACTCTTTTTAAAGCTATATATACTGACTGTTTAATCAAAAATAGAGAAGAAAAGAAGGATATACCAACGATTGATATTATAGTTATTAAACTTTCACCTTTAAAGTATAAAAAAAACGAAAGCAATGATAAAACGGGTAAACAAATTAGCACCAGTGTTGAATCTACTTCCACATTTAATTTTTCAATTTCATCCTCATTCATAATTGGTAATTTGAGTAATAAATATTGATTCATACCGACTGAGGAAAAAACTGCGAGTATAGTAACTATTGAAATATAGTAACTAAAATCTGCAAAAAAATCAGCCCCAAAAACTCTCGCAATTTGCACGCTCAATCCAAAACTAACTAAAGCCGATAGCCCAGCTAAAAAAGCAGAGAAAACTATCTTATAATATATTTGCTTCATTTATTAGACTCGTACTTCAAGATACAATAAAAACATGTGTTGATCTTTCTTAACTGAATTATTAAAAGACATGATTCATATCAATGCAGACTCTCTCAAAATCAATTTGACTGAGGTCTAATTCACAGAAACGATTTTAGTAAAACGCTAACTGCATATTTCCTTCCTAAATACTTATATCCAGCCTTCTTTTTGCGGCCAATAAGTGTTTTAAACAGCACTTTCGGAAAAAATGCAACCGGCTCGTGGTTGATTAAATAAATCACCTTTTAACATTATTCTTTTGCTTTTCAGCACAACAACCATTTATTTTTTACATGGCGTTAAAGTAGTGCGATTGTGTGATGCATTATCACTTGTTAATTTAAAATATCGAGCATTCACCAAAGCAGAATTAAATATTCCCCCTATTGAAGTAACGAAAAAACACGATTACTCCCCCTAAAACCCCACCAAGAATCGTTCCCAAAATACAAATTAATGCTCGCTTTGGACCAGATTTCGCTTCAGGGACCAGAGCTTTATCTATTGTCTTAAAAACATACTCTTCACGAACATTTGCAAACATTATTGTTTTTGTTTGTTCTTCAATTAAATTATAAAGCACTTCACGAATGTCCGAAATTTTGGTTTGCTCCAATTGAGCAGTCAAAAATAATGTGCTTTCTTTAGCTTCGACTACATCTCTCGTTTTCATCGTTTGGTTAATATCATCTACCAACCAATTGACCCAATTGTGAGCAATAAATGGAGAAATATGCTCAACTGCCAGCGTTATCATGCCTGTATCGCTATCTGTGTTAACGGACATTATCTCACTGAAAGCCATATAAGCTTCTTGCATCGAAGGTTTTGAAACGAGCGGCAAAGAAACATCCCTTGTCCATTCATTTTCAGAAAAATTGTAAATATCTTGTTGATAAGTCAATGAATTATCGGCAACATTCCAGCCTTCAGGCGCCATTAAATCAGCTAATATGTTATGCTTTTGAATAAAACGTGTTGTAAAATCCCGCGATTTCAAAATTTCGATAGCTAATAGAGTCTTGCTACTAGAACCACCTCCCAAATTAACACCGGCTAAACTGGCCAAACCGCCTAACTGGCTTTGGAGTCCGCCTAAACCAAAGGCCCTCTCTTGCTCGACTGGCGCAAGTAATGCCTCTGACTTGTAAATATTCGGCTGATTTATAGCATAAACCACCGACCCTCCACTAAATAATAACGTCAGACATAATATGATCCATTTACCGGTCCACACCACTGACATCAATTCTCTCAAATCAATTTCATCTTCGTTTGCATAACTTGTATTGAACTCAGAATTCTGTTGGTCTATGTTATCTGGCATGTAAATCTCTAGTTAACTAATTTAAAGTACCTGAACGTTTGTGAATCACAATTAGGCGTTTAGGAAGCCTCTGCCGCCCATCCATCAAAGACTCCCAATAGCAGCCAACGCCACAGCACTCTGATAAATAATCTGCGTAACACCCTGCCACATTCCAATATTATCGTAATTCGTCACATCCCGAGGCACCACAATAGTATCACCTGGCGCTAAATTCACTTTGCTTGCATTACTAAACCAAAAACTTGATTCAGGAATAAAAACAGAACCATCCGCTCTCACTATATATACTTTTGAAGCATCTCCGTATTCTCTTA